>NZ_JASATH010000026.1:0-59188 GCF_038440215.1 Inquilinus sp. OTU3971
AGACCCCTCCCCCTACCCCCCTCCCGCAAGGGGAGGGGGGACAAGGAAGAGACAGGATCGGTTCCTTCCGAAAGGGTCTCGCTTGCAGGGCTGTTTCAACCGCACGACCTGCTGCGGATCGATGCCAAGGCCGTCGCAGTGTTGGCCCGGGACCTACCCCCCTGGGCCGCGGCGTCGCTGGCGGCGATCCCCTGGGTGGTGATGCGCCGGGCGGTGGCTTACGGCGGTCTGCTGCCGGTCGGGATTCGCGGAAATCGACGCTCTGAACGCTGCGCTGCCTGGCTGCCACCAGCGGCAGTCGTCGAGTGCCGGACGCCGGAGGACCTGGCCGCGGCCCGAGCTTGGCACACGCATCTTCACCTAGCCGAAATCCCGGCGCTCGCCGTACTCGACGCCGTCGCCACCCTGCTCGCCGGACTGGGTTGGGGGCCGGCCGGCAGCGTCGGCTTCGAGCTCGCCACCGGGCGCCCCACAGCGCATCCGGACAGCGACCTCGACATCGTCCTGCGTGCGCCAGGGCGGATTATCAGCAACGAAGCCAGCCGCCTGCTGGCGGCTCTGGGGGCGCTGCCGGTCCGGGTCGACGTCGCGGTGGAGACGCCGCTCGGCGCCTGCAGCCTGGCCGAGATCGCCGCTGGCGGCTCCGCTGTAGTCAAGTCCCCCACCGGGCCGCGGCTGGTCCGCAATCCCTGGGCCGAACGGGCGGCGGCATGAGCCTCGCCTTCCTGTTCCCCGGCCAGGGGGCGCAGAGCCCCGGCTTCCTGCATCGGCTGCCGGACCATCCCGCCGTCGCGGCGACGCTGGCGGAGGCGACCACGGTGCTCGGCCGGGAGATCCTGGAACTGGACGCGGGCACCGCCTTGCAATCAACCGCGGCGGTGCAGCTCGGCCTGCTCGTCGCCGGCGTTGCCGCGGCGCGGGCGCTGGCGGCGGAGGGCGTCGTCCCCGCGATGGTCGCGGGCCTGTCGGTCGGGTCCTTCGCCGCGGCGGTGACGGCCGGCGCTCTCGCCTTCCCCGACGCGCTGCGCTTGGTCGACCGCCGGGCACGGCTGATGGAGCAGGCCTGCCCGGCCGGATTCGGCATGGTGGCGGTGACCGGGCTGCCACAGCGCCGGGTCGAGGCGATCGTCGCCGAGGCCGGCAAGATCGCCCCCCTCTACCTCGCCAATCTCAACGGGCCGGCGGAGTTCGTGCTGAGCGGCGCCGACGCCGCGCTGGACCGCGCGGTCGAGATGGCGCAGCAGGCCGGCGCGCGGCGGGCGGAGCGGCTGGCCGTGGCCGTGCCGTCGCACTGCCCGCTGATGGAGGGGGCCGCGGCGGCCCTGATGGCGGCGGTCGAGTCAGCACCGGTAAGAGCGCCGCGCATCCAAATCGTCGGCAACCGGCGGGCCCGGATGCTGCGCGACGCCGCTGCGATACGAGAGGAGCTGGGGACCAACCTGGCCCATCCGGTGCGCTGGTCCGACAGCGTCACCCTGATGGCCGAGCACGGCGCCACGGCCTTCCTGGAGATGCCGCCCGGCACGGTCCTGACCCGGCTGGCCGCGGCGGAATTCCCCGACCTGCCCGGCCGGGACATGGAGAGCCTGTCGCTGCCGGGCGCCCTGGTCTTCGCCGCCCACGCCAAAGAGCGATGAGAGCAGCCGCAGAGGACGCTTATCCTCGGGACCCACTGCCCACGCCTTGATCACACCGCCGGATCATGCCTGTCCCCTCATCAGGTCGGCCTGCCGCACCCTGGCGGCGGCCAGCGGATCTGCGGCTGGTACGCTGCCTGCATGCGCTGCGGTTCCACAGTCGCTGCGGATGACGCAGTATCGCGCAGCCGGGACCGTGCGGCGTCTCGTTCGTCCGGACGTCCGGTCCCACCCGTCGAGATCGCGTGTCGGAGCTGCCCCGAACCCGGAGGCCCTGATGGAAGTCAAATGGCTGGAAGATTTTCTCAGCCTGTCCGCGACATCGAGCTTCTCCCGCTCCGCGGATGAGCGCCACGTCACGCAATCCGCCCTCAGCCGCCGTATCCGGCAACTCGAGACCTGGATCGGTGTGCCGCTGTTCGACCGCACCAGCTATCCGGTGCGCCTGACCCTGGAAGGCCAGGACTTCCTGCCGCGGGCGCGAAAAATCCTGGATCTCGTGCACCAGACCCGGATCGACCTGCGGCACCGGCACGACGTCGCGGCGGAGACCCTGTCCTTCGCCACGCTGAACACCCTGTCCCTGACCTTCTTCCCGACCTGGATCCGGCGGCTGGAGAGCCAGCTCGGCCCGCTGCGCACCCGCTTCGAGACGCGGCCGACCTTCGCCGGCATCATCGCCACGCTGCTCGACGGCCATTGCGACTTCCTGCTGACCTATGCCCATGAATCGGTGCCGCTGATGAGCGACATTGCCTATTGCGAGCACCGCTGCCTGGGCGAGGAGCGGGTCATCCCGGTCTCCGCGCCCGACGCCCGAGGCCGGGCGCTGCACGCGATCGACAGCGGCGGCGGGCCGATCCAGTATCTCAGCTACGGCACCGGCTCCTTCTTCGGCCACGGCCTGGTCAAGCTGTTCGCCGGGCGCCCGCTGCCGCTCGCCGTGGTCTATGAGAACGCCATGTCGGCCGGCCTCAAGGCCATGGCGCTGGCCGGGCGCGGCCTGGCCTGGATCCCGGAGAGCCTGATCGCGGAAGAGCTCCGCTCCGGCGCCCTGGTCCGGACCGGCAACCCGACCTGGACGCTGGATGTCGAGATCCGGCTCTACCGCGCCTCCGCCAACCGTGCCTGCGCCGAGCGGTTCTGGTCGGCCGTGCCCGACTGGCGGGACGAGATGCCCCTGCCCCGCCGGATCTCGGCGGTTTGACCAGCGAGCGCAAGCGCCTGTTCAAGGAAGGCGAGGCCGTCCTGCTCGTCCAGCCGGTCGAGGCGGTCGTAGAGGCGATCGGCCTCGCTTGAGTCGAGCGTGCCGCGGCAGCAATCGGCGAATTTGGCCCGGCGATCGGCGTCGTCGAACGGGTCGGCAATGGTGCCCTTGGCCTCGCCGCGCTCGCCCGACAACACCCGGCCGTCGGCGAGGCAGATGGTGACCCGGTGCGGCAGCGGCCGCCCGGCTGCCCGCTCCTCCTCCGCCGAATGGGAGGTCATGGCGATGCGCGGCAGCAGGACGCGCACCGGCCCGGCCCCGACCGCCTCGGGGGTGAAGTCCGACAGCTCCAGCCGGTCCTTCAGCAGGGCCAGGGCGATGCAGTACTGCATCGAGAAGCGCGCTTGCATCTCGTCCTCCGGCCGGGGATAGGCCAGGTTCCGCCGGTTGACGAGGCCCACCAGCGTCTCCACCGCCACCACCTCCGCCGCCGCGAAACCGTGCCGCGCCTTCAGGTCGAGGACAATGTCTACCGCGTTGTGAGTCGAGCCGCAGCAGGGGTGGCGCTTCGGCATCAGCCCCTCGCTCTCGATCACATGCGGCGCGCCGATCGCGACCCCGTCCCACCCCGCGGCGTCCGGTCCGCCGAACAGCTCGCGGAAGCCCTGTGGCGCCTCCAGGATGTCGAGCCGGCCGGTCATGCCGCATTCCGCCAGCGCTGCCGCCTCGACCGCGTTGCGCGCCGCCAGGCCGGCATGCAGCGGCTTGGCCGGCGTGCCGAACTGGCCCTTGACCCCGGCGGCCATGCTGACGGCGAGGCTCATGGCCCGGGCGATGCCGGCCTCGTCCAGGCCGCGCAGCCAGGCCACGCCCGCCGTCGTGCCGATGCAGCCGACGGTTGAGGTCGAATGCCAGCCGGCGGTGTAGTGCGACGGGTTGACCCCGCGCCCGACCACGGCCTGCGCCTCCAACCCGACCAGATAGGCGTCGACCAGCGCCCGCCCCGTCGCGCCCCGGGCCAGCGCCGGGCCGAGCAGCGCCGGCACCAGCACCGCCGAGGCGTGGCTGGCCCCCGGCCGGAAGTTGTCGTCGTAGTCCAGCGCATGCGCCGCGGTGCCGTTGACCAGGGCGGACAGGCTCTCTGCCGCCTGCCCGCCGCCGACCAGGGCGCAGCGCGGGCCGGCGGCGATCGAGCCGGCGAAGGCGGCGCGCACCGCCTGCACCGATTGGTCGCCGGTCCCGGCCAGCATGCAGCCGATGGTGTCGGCGATGGCGTGGCGGGCGCGGAGACGGGCGAGATCGCTGAACTCCACTCCCGAGCGGCTCCAGCGCGCGATCGCCTCGATGATGCTGACCATGGTTCCTCCGGCTCAGGCGGCCATGCCGGCCCTGCGGGCGTCGAGGATCAGGGCGAGCAGCCGGCCGAACTGGAACCGGTCGATCTCCCTTCCCTTAACCTCCGTGTCGGCGCGGTGGACGATGACGAGGTCGAGCGGCGGGATGACGATGCAGACATGGCCGCCGGCGCCCTGGGCGCTGTAGCTGCCCTCGGGCACGATCACGCCCGGGAAGGCGATGCCGTGCCGCGCCACCCACCACATGTAGCCATAGGCGCCGCGCGGGCCGGCGTCGGAATAGGGCAGCACGCTGGCCGCCGCCCAGCTCTGGGGCACCACCTCGCGGTCGCCCCAGCGGCCGTCGCGCAGGAACAGCAGGCCGAAGCGCGCCAGGTCGCGGGTCGACATGCGGAACGGATAGGCCGGGTGGACCGAGCACGGATCGGCCTGCAGCCAGCCATCCTCCCGCTCGGCGTCGAAGCGGAAATCCTGCAGGCCCAGCGGCGCCGCGATCCGGTCGCGGAAGGCGGCGTGGATGCCGAGGCCGGTCAGCTGCGTGTAGATCGTGCCGAGCGCGTTGAAGTCCCAGTTGCTGTAGCACCAGACCGTGCCGGGCGCGTGGGCATGGCGCGGCGGCTTCAGCGACTTCATCCAGGGCGTCTCGTAGCCCGCGGGATGGAAGATGCCGGACCGGGCGGTCAGCAGGTCGTAGACCGTCGCCTGCTTCTCGCGCTCGCTGAGCCCCTCGCGGTCGTCGATGCCGAGCGTGTCCAGGGTCAGCGACAGGTCGATGGCGTCGTCGCCCCGATGCGTGCCGATCAGGGCGCTGAGGAAGCTCTTGCGGATCGAATGGCACAGGTAGCGCCGGGTGACGTCGCCGCGGCTGGCGATCACCCGGCCGCCCTGGACGATCATCAGGGCGGCGGTGCCGATCCGGTCGGCATGGGCCCAGACCCGGTCGAGATGCTCGAGCGACCAGCCGGCCGAACGGATGTCCTCGACCATCTCCCAGATCGCGCCGGGCCAGGGATCGGCCTCCCCGGCCACTGTCGCGTCCCACATCATGCCACCGCCTCTCCCGTCTCGGGCGCAGGCCGGTAGCCGGTGCTCGCCTCCAGGAAGCTGCGCGTATAGGCGTCCTGCGCCTGGCGGGCGCGGACCCCTTGCGCCGTCATTTCCTCGACGATGCGGCCGCCGTTCATCATCGCGATGCGATCGCAGAGATGGGCGATCACGGGCAGGTCGTGGGTCACCATCAGATAGGTCAGCCCGCGCTCGCGCCGCAGCGCCTTCAGCAGGTTCAGGATCTCGGCCTGGACCGAGACGTCGAGCGCCGAGGTCGGCTCGTCCAGCAGCAGGATCTCCGGCTCGATGATCAGGCTGCGGGCGATGGCGACGCGCTGCCGCTGCCCGCCCGACAGCTCATGCGGATAGCGGTAGCGGAAACCGGTCCCCAGGCCGACCGCGTCGAGCGCCGCGTCGATCCGCTGCTCCTGCCGGTCGAAGCCGTGGATCCGCAGCGGCTCGGACAGCACGGCCCGCACCATCTTGCGCGGATGCAGCGAGGCATAGGGGTCCTGGAACACCATCTGGACCCGGCGGAAGAACGCCTTGTCGCGCTTGCGCGGCACCTCTCGGCCGCGGAACAGGATCGACCCCTGATAGGCGGTGTTCAGCCCGGCCAGGGCGCGCAGGACGGTGGACTTGCCGCAGCCGGATTCGCCGATCAGGCCGAAGGATTCGCCCTGGCGCAGGACGAAGGACACGTCGTCGACCGCGGTCATCGCGGCGGCGCCGGAGCCGAAGGTGACGCGCAGGCCGATCGCCTCGAGGATCGCGTCGGTCATGCCGCGGCCCCCGCCTGGAAGGTCGGGCCGTCGAGCCAGGCCGGGTCGCGGCTGGGCACCTGCAACGTGTCGACCGGCCGGTCGAGCCGCGGCAGGCTGTCCAGCAGTGCCCGGGTGTAGGGATGCTGCGCCCGGTGCAGCTCCCGCGCCGGCAGGTCCTCCAGGATCCGCCCGGCATACATCACCAGCACCCGGTCGCAGAAATCGGCCACCAGGTTGAGGTCATGGCTGATGAACATCAGCCCGGTGCCGCGCCGGGTCACCAGCTCGTCGAGGATGGTCAGCACCTGCCGCCGTACGGTCATGTCCAGCGCCGAGGTCGGCTCGTCGGCGATGATCAGGTCCGGCTCGGGAATCAGCATCATCGCGATCATGATGCGCTGGCCCATGCCGCCCGAGACCTCGTGCGGGAACAGGCGGAAGACGCGCTCCGGGTCGCGGATATGGACGGCGTCCAGCATCTCCAGCGCCCGCGCCTGCGCCTCGCGCGCACCGACCCGGTGGTGCAGCCGGTAGGCCTCGGTGATCTGCTTGCCCACCCGCATCAGCGGGTTCAGTGAGAATTTCGGGTCCTGCAGGATCATCGAGATGCGGTTGCCGCGGATCTGGCGCATCCGCCGCTCCGAGGCGGCGAGCAGGTCGATGCCGTCGAAGGCCAGCCGCTTCGCCGTCACCCGCGCCGCCTTGGGCGTCAGCTTCAGCACTGCCCGGCCGGTCAGCGACTTGCCGGAGCCGGATTCGCCGACGATGCCGACCTTCTCGCGCCCGACGGCGAAGGAGATGCCGCGCACCGCCTGGATCGTGCCGCGGCCGCCGGCAAAATCGATGCGCAGGTCCTCGACCTGCAGGAGCGGCTCAGCCATGGCGGGGATCCAGGATGTCGCGCAGCCCGTCGCCGAACAGGTTGAAGGCCAGGCTGGTGAGCAGGATGGCGCAGCCGGGGATCGCCGCGATCCACCAGCTGGTCAGCACGAATTCGCGGCCGCTGGACAGCATGGCGCCCCACTCCGGGCTGGGCGGCTGCGCCCCGAGGCCGAGGAAGCCGAGCCCGGCCGCGGTCAGGATGATCGCCGCCATGTTGAGCGTGATCCGCACCACCACCGAGGGCAGGCACATCGGCACCACATGGGACAGGATGATCCGCAGCGACGACGCCCCCTGCAGCCGCACCGCGGCGATGTAGTCGGAGGACCGGATCGACAGCGTCTCGGCCCGGGCCAGCCGCGCGATCGGCGGCCAGGCGGCCAGCGAGATGGCGATGATCGCGTTCTGGATGCCGGGCCCGAGCGCGGCGACGAAGGCCAGCGCCAGGACCAGGCTGGGGAAGGCCAGGAAGATGTCGACGACGCGCATCAGCACGATGTCGACCCAGCCGCCGAGATAGCCCGAGGTGGTGCCGATCAGGAGTCCGATCGGCGCCACGATCAACGCCGTCAGCACGGCGATGTAGAGCGTGATCCGGGCGCCGAAGACGATGCGGCTGAACACGTCGCGGCCGAGCTCGTCGGTGCCGAGCAGATGCGCGGCCGAGGGCGGCCGCAGCCGGGTGGAGAGGTCCTGGGCGTAGATGTCGTGGGTCGCGATCAGCGGCGCGAACACCGCCATCACCACGACGACCAGGAGGATGACCAACCCGAGCAGCGCCGGGGGGTTGCCCACCAGCCGCAGCAGCTTGAGCCAGAGCTGCTGGGCGCGGGCCTGCAGCGGCGAGGCCGGGACCGGGGCGTGCAGCCAGGCCCTGATCGAACCGGTGCGGAGGGCGGTGTCACTGGGCATGTCCGCGCTCATCGGGTGCGAGGGTCGAAGATGCGGTACAGCAGGTCGCACACCAGATTCAGCGTCACGAAGATGACGCCGATCAGGAGCGTGCAGCCCACCACCGCGTTCATGTCGCCGGCCAGCAGCGTGTTGGTCAGGTAGCGGCCGAAGCCGGGCCAGGCGAAGACCGTCTCGGTCAGCACCGCGCCCTCCAACAGGAAGGCGTAGGACAGGGCCACCACCGTCACCACCTGCACCGCGATGTTGCGGAAGGCGTGGATCCAGACGGTGCGGGCCCAGGACAGGCCCTTGACCCGCGCCGCCACCACATATTCCTGGCCCAGCTGCTCGATCATGAAGCTGCGGGTCATCCGGCTGATATAGGCCAGCGCGCTGAAGCCGAGGATCGAGGCCGGCAGGATGACGTGGCTGAAGACGTCGGCGAACACCTCCCACTGCCCCTGCAGGGCGGTGTCGAGCAGCAGGAAGCCGGTCATCGGCTCGACGTCGTATTCGTACATGAAATCGATGCGCCCGGGCCCGCCGACCCAGCCGAGCGTGGCGTAGAACAGCACCAGCCCCATCAACCCGAGCCAGAAGGTCGGCGCTGAATAGCCCAGCAGGCCGACCACGCGGACGACGTGGTCGACCGCGCTGTCGCGGTACATCGCCGCCAGCACGCCGAGCGGGATGCCGAGGCCGGTGCCGATGACGATGGCGACGGTGGCCAGCTCCAGCGTCGCCGGGAACACCCGGGCGATGTCCTCGACCACCGGCTTGCCCGTGGTCAGCGCCGTGCCGAGGTCGAGGCTGACGATGTCGTGCAGGTAGCGCAGGAACTGGACCCAGATCGGCTGGTCCAGCCCGAGCTGGCGGTACATCGCGTCATAGGCCGCCTGGGTGGCGTTGTCGCCGAGGATGGCGGTGACCGGGTCGAGCGGCAGCAGCCGCCCGATGAAGAAGGTCAGCGCCGCGAGGCCGAACAGAGTGACGGCGACGGACAGCACGGTCCGGCCGGCCGCCAGCGCCCAGGACGACAGCGCGCTCCGTCCCGGGGTCGCAATCGGACGGGGAGTGGCGATGGGGGCGTCGACCATGGCGGGGCGCTACTTGGCGACGGTTTCGTAATAGGTCCGGAAGCCGTTCCAGCTCCAGCTCTTCAGCGTCTTCCGGATGCCGGCGACGTTGTAGGTCTGGAACATGACGGCGCTGGGGCCCTGCTGCATCATCTGCAGCTGCAGGTCGCGATAGATCGCGTTCCGCTTCTCCGGGTCGCTTTCCAGGAGCGCCGCCTCGACCTTCCTGTTCGCGTCCTCGGAATAGAAGGAGGCGTTCCAGCTCGGGTTCTGGGTCAGCTTCGCCTCGGCCCGATTGTCAGGATTGTAGATCAGCCGCGACGCGTTGCCGTGCGCGTCGGGCACGCTGGTCTGCCACGACGACATCGAGGTCTGGTAATCCCGGCCGCGCACCCGGCTGAACAGCTGGGCATTGGCCATCCGCTCGATCGTCAGCTCGACGCCGATCCTGGCGGCGTTCTGCTGCACGCTCTGCGCGACCGGCGCGGCATGCGGCAGGGTGCCGATCAGGATGCTGGCCTTGAAGCCGTTGGGGTATCCCGCCTCGGCCAGCAGCGCCTTGGCCTTGTCGAGATCGAGGGCGAAGGGCTGCCCCTCCTCCTCATCCAGCGCGCCGACCGCGCCGATCTGGGCGAAGCTGGCCCGCGGCACGCCGATAGAGGACATCACGGTCCTGGCGAGGCCGTCATAGTCGATCAGGTAGCGCATTGCCAGACGCACCTTCTCGTTCGAGAAGATCGGGTCGGCGTTGTTGAACGCCCAATAGAAGAGTTGCGGTCTGAGGACCCGGACGATCGACACATCCGGCGAACTCTCCAGGTCGCGCAGGTCCTCCGGCGTCAGGTCGCGGGCGACGTCGACATCGCCCTGGGTCAGCAGCAGGCGCTGCGTCCCCGCCTCCGCCACATGACGGATCAGAATGCGCTTCAGGGCCGGCGCCTGACCCCAGTAGGTGTCGTTGGCCTGCAGGACCACGGCCTCGCCGGCGTTCCACTGCACCAGCCTGTACGGCCCGACGCATTCGGTGCGGGTCGCCAGATACTTGTTGCCGAGATCGCCGTTCACCTCGTTGGCCAGGATGGTCTTGCGGTCATGGGTGAAGGAGACGCGGTTCGCGGCGATCCCCTGGAGGACCAGGTTGGTCGGATAGGGCTTGTCGAGCTTGAGGACGAGGGTGCCATCGTCGGGGGCGGTGATCTGGGTCTCGACCTTGTCCTTGGTGAAGCCGTACTCGTTCAGCGTCGCCGCGTTGCCGAAGCCGAGCTTGACCACGCGCTGCATCGACCAGGCCGTGTCGGCCGCGGTCGCCGGGTTGCCGGAGGGGAAGGTCGCGCCCTTGCGCAGATGGAAGGTGATCTGCTGCCGGTCATCGGAGACGTCCCAGCTCTCGGCGAAGAGCGGCACCGCCTTGGTCTCGTCCGCCGGATCGAGATCGACCAGCGGGTCGCAGGTGCCCTGCACGATCTCGTTGGTCACCACCTCGCCGATCTGGGCCGGATCGAAGGTGCTGATGGCGTCGATGTTCCAGGCCATGACCAGCGCGTTCGACGGCGTGGCCGCCCCGGCGGCGAGCGGCGCTGCGATGATGGCGGCGCCGCAGACCACGCCGAGAACGCGGCGAAGCGAAGCCTTTTCAGAACGCCCGGCCCTCACCGTCATTGCGAGGAGGCGAAGCCGACGAAGCAATCCAGGGGCCACGCCAAACGGCCCTGGATTGCTTCGCTGCGCTCGCAATGACGATGTTGAAGAATTCGCAGAGATATTCTGAGACCGAAGAGATCTGTATGGTGCCGGGGTCGGACCAGCGAACATCGGTGGAGCCTCCGTGCTGTTCTGACAGTATGCGACGCCGCTATTTGCTGACCGGATCGTAGTAGGTCCTGAAGCCGTTCCAGGTCCAGTTCTTCAGCGACTTGCGGATCGCGGCGGGATTGTACATCTGGAACATGATGGCCATCGGCCCCTGCTGCATGATCTGCAGCTGCAGGTCGCGGTAGATCGCGTTCCGCTTCTCCGGGTCGCTCTCCAGCAGCGCCGCGTCGACCTTCCTGTTCGCATCCTCGGAATAGAAGGCGGCGCGCCAGGCCGGATACTGGGTCAGCTTGGCCTCGGCCCGGTTGTCCGGGTTGTAGACCAGCCGCGAGGCGTTGCCATGGGCGTCGGGCACGCCGGTCTGCCAGGCCTGCATCGCGGTCTGGAACTCCCGCCCGCGCACCCGGCTGAACAGCTGGGCGTTGGCCATCCGCTCCAGGGTCAGCTCGACGCCGATCTTGGCCGCGTTCTGCTGCACGCTCTGCGCGATCGGGGCGGAATGCGGCAGGGTGCCGATGAAGACGGTGGCCTTGAAGCCGTTCGGGTAGCCGGCCTCGGCCAGCAGCGCCTTGGCCTTGTCGAGGTCGAGGGAGAAGGGCTGCCCCTCCTTCTCGTCCAGCGCGCCAACCGCGCCGAGCTGGACGAAGCTGGCCCGCGGCACGCCGGTGTAGGTCATCACCGTCTTGCCGAGGCCGTCATAGTCGATCAGGTAGCGCATCGCCAGGCGGACCTTCTCGTTCGAGAAGATCGGGTCGGCGTTGTTGAAGGTCCAGAAGAACAGCTGCGGCTTCAGCACCCGGACGATCGAGACGTCCGGCGAGCTCTCCAGGTCCTTCATGTCCTCCGGCGTCAGGTCGCGGGCGACGTCGACATCGCCCTGGGTCAGCAGCAGGCGCTGCGTCCCCGCCTCCGCGACATGACGGATCAGCACGCGCTTCAGCGCCGGCGGCTCGCCCCAATACTTGTCGTTCGCCTGCAGCACCACGGCCTCGCCGGCATTCCATTGCGCCAGCCGGTAGGGTCCGACGCATTCGGTGTGGGTCGCCAGATACTTGTTGCCGAGGTCGCCGTTCACCTCGTTGGCCAGGATGGTCTGCCTGTCCATGGTGGCGGAGACGCGGTTCGCGGCGATCGCCTGCAGCACCAGATTGGTCGGATAGGGCTTGTCCAGCTTCATGACCAGCGTGGCGTCGTCGGGCGCGGTGATCTGCGTCTCGACCTTGTCCTTGGTGAAGCCGTATTCGGTCAGCGTCGCCGCATTGCCGAAGCCGAGCTTGACCACGCGCTGCATCGACCAGGCGGTCTCTGCCGCGGTCGCTGGGTTGCCGGACGGGAACACGGCGCCCTTGCGCAGATGGAAGGTGATCTGCAGCCGGTCGTCCGAGACGTCCCAGCTCTCGGCGAAGAGCGGGATCACCTTGGTCTCATCCGCCGGGTCGAAATCGACCAGGGCATCACAGGTGTTCTGCACGATCTCGTTGGTCACCACCTCACCGATCTGGGCCGGGTCGAAGGTGCTGATCGCGTCGATGTTCCAGGCCATCACCAGCGCGTTCGACGGCGTGGCCGCCCCGGCGGCGAAGGGCGCCGCGAGGATGGCGGCGCCGCAGGCCGCACCGAGGGTGCGGCGGAGCGGGCGGGATCCGGGCGACGCCGGGATCGGACGGGCGAACATGGATCGAGCCTCCGTGTTGTTCTGAAATTGTTGTCCGGCGTCCTCCGCGACCTTCGTCCGGGATGCCGGCCTCGTTCCCCCCGGGCCGGCTTGTCCCGCAGGGTCAGGCGGCTTTCGGTCGCGGCTGCAGCGGCGGCTGCACCTCCGCCGGAATCGGGCAGACATAGGGCGTCGCCACCGTCCGCTCCTGGTGGTCCTGCTTGGCCCGGGCCATCAGCAACTCGTCGTTCATCACGTCGAGCGCCGTGCCGGCCATGACCTTGGCGGCATGCACCATGCCCTTATGCGCGGCCGGCGCCATGCCCTGGGCGGTGATCTGCCAGGAATGGCCGGGCGTGCCGATGGCGTGGGTGGCGACCCGCGCCTGCACCGTCGGCACCACCCAGCTGACATCGGCGACGTCGGTCGACCCGATCATCGGCTCGCCCGTGGAGTCGCGCGGCACGATGAAGTCGCAGAGCGGCAGGTCCTTGCGCGGCGGCACGCCGACGCGGCGATAGTCGGTGAGGATGTCCTCCTCGCTCAGCGTCGCCTGGATCTGGGCGGCATAGTCCCGGTCCGCCGCGTCGAACGGCACCGGGCCGAGGCGCAGCAGGTGCTGGTGCATCGCCTCCTCCAGCGGCGTGTTGCCGAGCATGTTGGAGACGGCGCTCATGATCGAGATCGCGACCGAGGTCTCGGTCATCAGCGCGGCGCCGTGGGCGATCTTCTTGACCCGCTCGTTCAGCGCCAGCATGCCGGCCAGGTCGCGGGCGCGGATGGCGTAGCGCACCTTGGCCGAGGCCTGCACGACATTCGGCGCGATGCCGCCGGAATCGAGCATGGCGTAGTGGATGCGGGCGTCGGACGGCATGTGCTCGCGCATGTAGTTGACGCCGACATTCATCAGCTCGACAGCGTCGAGCGCGCTGCGGCCGAGATGCGGCGCCGCGGCGGCGTGCGAGGCGCGGCCGGTGAAGTGGAAGTCCATGCGGGTGTTGGCCAGCGACAGCGCCTCGTCGACCCGGGTCAGCGACGCCGGATGCCAGGTGATGGCGATGTCGACATCCGCGAAGGCGCCGGCACGGACCATGAAGGCCTTGGCCGCCCCGCCCTCCTCCGCCGGGCAGCCATAGTAGCGCACACGGCCCGGCCGCCCGGTCGCCTCCAGGAAGTCCTTGACCGCGGTGGCGGCCAGCAGGGCGGCGGAGCCCAGCAGGTTGTGGCCGCAGCCATGGCCATAGCCATTGCCGGGGATCGGCTTCGGCTCGGCGATGTTGGCCTCTTGGCTCAGCCCCGGCAGGGCGTCGTATTCGCCGAGGATGGCAATCACCGGCCCGCCCTCGCCCGCCTCGCCCATCACCGCGGTCGGGATGCCGGCGAGATTCTCGGTCACTCGGAAGCCCTGGGCTTTCAGCATCGCCGTGTGCTCGGCGACCGAGCGGTACTCGGTGTAGGCGATCTCGGGCATGCCCCAGATCCGGTCGCTCAGCCCCACGAACTCCGTCCGCTTGGCGTCGACCAGCTGCCAGATCTTGTCGGAATTCTGCATGGTTCTCGCTTTCGTTCAGAGATGACGGTCGAGGAAGGCGGCGACGGCGCCGAAGACGTCGTGCCGGTTCTCCCGCCGCGCGAAGCCGTGCCCTTCATGCGGCACGCGGATGTAGTCGACCGGGCGGCCGAGGCCGCGCAGGCCGGAATGGATCATCTCGCTCTCGCCCGGCGGCACGCGCGGGTCGTCGAGGCCCTGGGCCATCAGCAGCGGCACGCGGATGCGATCCAGCTTGTGGATCGGCGAGATGCGCTCGAGCAGGTCCTTGTCGGCGACCGGGTCGCCATATTCCGCCGCCCGCAGGCGCCGGCGCCAGGGGCCGGTGGTCTGCAGCAGGGTGTGGAAATTGGCGATGCCGTAGAATTCGATGCCGAGGCGCCAGAGCTCCGGATACTCGGTCAGCGCCGCCAGCACCATGAAGCCGCCATAGGACCGGCCGAAAACGCCGATCCGGGCCTCGTCGACATCGTCCCGCGCGCCCAGCGCCAGCCTTACGGCCTTGAGATCGGCCACGCTGTCCATGCGCAGCCCGACATCATCGAGCTGGTGGTAGGGCCGGCCGTAGCCGGTGCTGCCGCGGACATTCGGCGCCACGACCATGATGCCGCGCGCCAGCATGTACTGGATGTCGGCGCGGAAGGTCGGGGTCCACTGCGCCTCCGGCCCGCCATGGACGATGATCATCGCCGGGAAACCGCCGGCCGGCGCCTCGCCCTGCGGCCGGTACAGCAGGAACGGGACCTGCAGCCCGTCGAAGCTCGCAATGCGCTGCACCACCGGCTCGACGAAGCCATCGATCAGGTCACTTGCGGGAGCGTCGGTCAACCGGCTCGCAGCACCGGCGGCGATGTCGTACTGCCAGATGCCCGGCGGGGTCGCGGCGCCTTCCAGCGGGAAGACCAGACCGCTGCCGTCCGGCCGCCAGGAGACCGAGCCGATCACGCCGGGCGGCAGCCCCGCCACCACCGTCTCCGCGCCGGTGTCGAGGTCGTGGACCAGGATGCGGCTCCAGCCCTCCTCGTTGATGACATAGGCGATGCGGCCCTGGTCGGGCGACAGCGCCATCGCCTCGATATCCTGGCCATCCGGCGCCACCACCCAGCTCAGGCTGTGGGCGGCGAAGGACAGGAAGGCGATGCCCTGGAAGTCCCGGCCCTGGTCGGTCAGCAGATACAGGCCGCTGCCGTCCTTCCGGGTCTTGGCGACGACATAGCGCGCCCGGCCGTCATGCGGCAGGAACGGCTCGTAGGCGCCGGTCTCGAGGTCCAGCCGGAACAGGTCCTGGTCCATCGTTGCCCGGGTGGAGTCCCGCACCAGCAGCGCCTTGCCGTCCGGGAAGAAGGCTATGACCTCGCGGAACAGCTCGCCCCGATAGACGCAGCGCGCCTGCCGGGTCGCGACCTCCATCACATGGATGTCCATGTCGAAGCGGTCGCGGGCGTTGCAGGCATAGGCGATCCGCGTCCCGTCCGGCGACCAGGCGCCCCAGACATGGACCACGGTCGGGTCTTCGGTCAGCGCCACCGGCGCGCCGTCGGCGCCGGGGATCAGCCACAGCTGATGCCGCTCGTCGCCACCGCAATCCATGGTGAAGACAAGGTCCAGACTCTTCGGGCTGAAGGCCAGCGCGCCGACTGGCTCCGGCGTCTCCGCCGCCCGCCACGCGGCGCCGCCCTCCGCCGGCTGCAGCCAGATCTGGGGAAAGCCGGTCCGGTCGCTGAGGAAGGCCAGCAGTCTGCCGTCCGGCGACAGCGCCGGGTTCTTGGCACCGGGGATGTCGAGATAAGAGCGGATCGCCGCCGGATCCGCCTGAATGGCGCCGTCGTCAGACACGTGACTGCCCCCTGCCCGAGCCGCCAGCCTTGGCGGCCGGCCCTGCGCCCATCAAATGGGCACGCTCAAATTATGGTCATGATGTCGTCCGGCAGAGGGGACCGGCCAATTCATAATTTTCCTTGGACTATTCCGCTTCGGCATAAATTCTCACTGCGTCAGGCCTCACGCCTCGATACGGACCCTGGCCGGCCCGGCCTCGACCGTGCCGATGCGGCGGGCGGCCGGGTGGCCGGCGGCGGTAATGCGGGCCAGCAGGTCGTCGGCCCGGTCGGCGGCGCAGGCGACCAGCAGCCCGCCGGAGGTCTGCGGATCGGTCAGCAGGTGGCGGCGCCACTCCGGAAAGCCGGGCGGCAGCGTCACCTCCGCCCCGTAGCTCGCCCAGTTGCGGTGCGAGGCGCCGGTGACGAAGCCGTCTTGCGCCAGCGCCTCGGCCTGGGCGAACAGCACCGGCGTGCCGTCCCGGATCGCCAGCGTCACGCCGGCGCCGCGCGCCATCTCCAGCGCATGGCCGAGCAGGCCGAAGCCGGTGACGTCGGTGACTGCGTGCACCGCCTCCTCCCGCCCCAGCGTGGCACCGATGCGGTTGAGCTGGGTCGCGCTGGCGATCAGCTCTGCATAGCCCTCGGCCGACAGCGCCTCCTTCTTGAAGGCGGCGGAATAGATGCCGACGCCCAGCGCCTTGGTCAGGATCAGCGCGTCGCCGGGCCGGGCGCCCGAGTTGCGGCGCAGCTCCGACGGCCGGCAGGTGCCGATCACCGCCAGGCCGTAGATCGGCTCCGGCGCGTCGATCGAATGGCCGCCGGCGACCGGAATCCCGGCCTCGGCGCAGGTCGAGGCGCCGCCGGCCAGGATCTCGCGCACCGTCTCCGCCGGCAGCTTGCCGAGCGGCATGCCGAGGATGGCCAGCGCGAAGATCGGCTGGCCGCCCATGGCGTAGACGTCGGAGATCGCGTTGGTGGCGGCGATCCGCCCGAAATCCCGCGGGTCGTCGACCACCGGCATGAAGAAGTCGGTGGTGGCGATGACGCAGCGATCGTCGTCGAGCTGCCAGACCGCGGCGTCGTCGCCGGTCTCGGTGCCGACCAGCAGCTGGCGGAACGGCGCCGCTTCCGGCTGGCCGGCCAGCAGCTCCTGCAGCACGGCGGGCGCCAGCTTGCAGCCGCAGCCGCCGCCATGCGCCAGGCTGGTCAGCCGGACGGGCGGCGCCCCCGCCTCGGTGAGATGAGGACGGCTGGTCATGGTCGGGCTCCCTGGCTCGGCGCCGGCTGCGGTCTGATGGGCTCGAAGGTGGCGGAGGCGGCGGGAACGGCGATACGGCATCGCGCCGCCCTGCGGGCGGCCGGACCGGCCTTGCCTGTCGACATCGTGCGGCCCCGGCACGCGGGAGCGCTGGTGAATGCCACGGACGGATTAAACGGCGAAGGCCGACGCAGGGTCAATCCGGGATTGCCCCACGGCATGCCGGACACCGGGCACAGCTGTCCTTGCGAATCATTATTAAGCCTTTGAAAAATTGTCCTATTTATCGGCTCGACGAACCATCGGCCGTTTGACATTGGAACCCTTCCAAGCGTAGCATTTTTCCTAATTTGGTATGTCTTTTGCGGACAGGCTTCCGGGAGGCGCCAAGATGGACATGAAGCTCTCGCGCCGCGGCTTCCTGAAAGGGGCCGGCGCGGGTGTGGCGGGCACGACGCTCGGGGCCTTCGGCTTCGGCGACATCGAAGCGGCCTACGCTGCGGCGATCAGGCCGTTCAAGCTCGCCAACACCACCGAGACCCGCAACACCTGCACCTACTGCTCGGTGGCCTGCGGCATCATCCTCTACTCCAAGGGCGACCTGCGGAAGGGCGAGAAGGCCGAGATCACCCATATCGAGGGCGATTCGGACCACCCGACCAACCGCGGCACGCTGTGCCCGAAGGGCGCGGCGCTGCTGGACACGGTCAAATCCGCCCAGCGGCTGCAGTTCCCGATGCTGCGGCGCCCGGGATCGGACAAGTTCGAGCGGATCTCCTGGGACGAGGCGCTGGGCAAGATCGCCCGCGCCATGAAGGACGACCGCGACGCGAACTTCGTCGCCAAGAACAAGGACGGCGTCACGGTCAACCGCTGGCTGACGACGGCGTACCTCGCGGCCTCGGCGACGACCAACGAGACCGCCTTCTGCACTTACAAGGTGGTGCGCAGCACCGGCATTCTGGCGTTCGACAACCAGGCGCGCGTCTGACACGGCCCGACGGTGGCGAGTCTCGCCCCGACATTCGGCCGTGGAGCCATGACGAACTCCTGGACCGACATCAAGAACACCGATCTCGTCATCATCATGGGCGGCAACGCCGCCGAGGCCCATCCCTGCGGCTTCAAATGGGTCACGGAGGCCAAGGCCAACCGCGGCGCCAAGCTGATCGTGGTCGACCCGCGCTTCACCCGATCGGCGTCGGTTGCGGATTTCTACGCGCCGATCCGGCAGGGCACGGACATCGCCTTCCTGCTGGGCCTGATCCGCTACTGCATCGAGAACGACAAGGTGCAGTGGGACTATGTGAAGGCCTTCACCAACGCCAGCTACGTGGTGAAGGAAGGCTTCGGCTACAGCGACGGCCTGTTCACCGGCTATGACGAGCAGAAGCGCGACTACGACCGGTCGAGCTGGGACTACGAGATCGGTGCCGACGGCTATGCCGTGGTCGACGACACGCTGCAGAACCCGCGCTGCGTCTGGAACCTGCTGAAGCAGCATGTCGCCGTCTACACGCCGGAGATGGTCGAGCGCATCAGCGGCACGCCCAAGGACAAGTTCCTGAAGGTGGCCGAGATGGTTGGCGAGAGCGCGTCGCCGACCAAGGCGATGACCTCGATGTACGCGCTGGGCTGGACGCAGCATTCCAAGGGCTCGCAGAACATCCGGGCCATGGCGATGCTGCAGCTGATCCTGGGCAATATCGGCATCCGCGGCGGCGGCATGAACGCGCTGCGCGGCCATTCCAACATCCAGGGGCTGACCGATCTGGGGCTGATGTCGAACCTGCTGCCGGGATACTTGAACATCCCGCTGGAGCGGGAGCGCGACTTCGCCACCTACATGTCGACCCGCGGCTTCAAGCCGCTGCGGCCGAACCAGATGAGCTACTGGCAGAACTACAAGAAGTTCTTCGTCAGCTTCCAGAAGTCGATGTGGGGCGCGGCGGCGACGCCGGAGAACGACTTCGCCTTCGACTGGCTGCCGAAGCTCGACCTGCCCGGCTACGACGTGCTGCGGGTGTTCGAGATGATGCACCAGGGCAAGGTGAACCTCTATTTCTGCCAGGGGTTCAACCCGCTGCAGGCCTTCCCGGACAAGGCCAAGCTGGCCGAGGCGCTGGCCAAGCTGAAGCTGCTGGTGGTGATGGACCCGATCGAGACCGAGACGGCGCGGTTCTGGGAGAACCACGGCATCTTCAACGACGCCGACCCGGCCGCGATCCAGACCGAGGTGCTGCAGCTGCCCACCACCTCCTTCGCCGAGGATGAGGGATCGCTGGTCAATTCCGGGCGCTGGCTGCAATGGCACTGGCCCGGCGGCGCGCCCCCCGGCGAGTCGAAGACCGATGTCTGGATCATGTCGCAGATCCATCTGCGCCTGAAGGAGCTGTACAAGACGGAGGGCGGGGCCTTCCCCGACCCGATCCTGAACCTGAACTGGGCCTATGCCGACCCGGGCGAGCCGACGGCCGAGGAGCTGGCCAAGGAGATGAACGGATCCGCGCTCACCGATCTGTTCGATCCGACCGACCCGAGCAAGAAGATCCTCGACGCCGGCAAGCAGGTGCCGGGCTTCGGCGTGCTGCGCGACGACGGGTCGACCGCCTGCGGCTGCTGGATCTACGCCGGCTGCTTCACCGAGGCCGGCAACATGATGGCGCGGCAGGACAATTCCGACCCGGACGACACCGGCACCTTCCCGAAATGGGCGTTCTCCTGGCCGGCGAACCGGCGGATCCTGTACAACCGCGCCTCCTGCGACCTTGCCGGAAAGCCTTGGGATCCGGCGCGCAAGATCATCGAATGGGACGGCAGCAAATGGGCCGGCTACGATGTCCCCGACATCGCCCCGACGGCGAAGCCGGGGGATGTCGGGCCGTTCATCATGAACCCGGAAGGCGTCTCCCGCCTGTTCACCCGGGGCATGATGCGCGACGGCCCGTTCCCGGTGCATTACGAGCCGTTCGAGAGCCCGGTCGCCAATGTCGTCGCGCCGAAGGTGCGGGGCAACCCGGTGGCGCGGGTGTTCAAGGACGACTTCGCGCAGTTCGCCGACATCGCCTCGCCGGACTTCCCCTATGCCGCGACCTCCTACCGGCTGACCGAGCACTTCCACTACTGGACCAAGAACAACCATGTGAACGCGGTCCTGCAGCCGGAATTCTTCGTCGAGATCTCGGAGGAGCTGGCGAAGGAGAAGGCCATCGCCAAGGGCGGCTGGGTCCGGGTGTGGTCGAAGCGCGGCTCGGTCTTCGCCAAGGCGGTGGTGACCAAGCGGATCCGGCCGCTGACCTGTGACGGCAAGACCGTCCACATCGTCGGCATCCCGATCCATTGGGGCTTCATCGGCGCCGCCAAGAAGGGCTTCGGGGCGAACGTCCTGACGCCGTTCGTCGGCGACGCCAATATCGAGACGCCGGAGTTCAAGGCCTTCTGCGTCAACATCGAGGCCTCGTCCGGGCCGCCGGTGGCGTGAGGGAGGAGAGACCATGTTCGCCCCGATCCCCAACCCCACCGTCGCCCCGACCGCCGCGAAATTCGGCGATCAGGACCTGATCCGCCGCTCGGCTTCCACGATCACGCCGCCGGCCCAGCGGCAGACCGAGGTGGCCAAGCTGATCGACGTGTCGAAATGCATCGGCTGCAAGGCATGCCAGTCGGCCTGCATCGAGTGGAACGACACGCATGAGCCGGTCGGTGAGAATTTCGGCGTCTACGACAATCCGCACGACCTGACGCCGGACATGTTCACGCTGATGCGCTTCACCGAATGGGAGAATCCGGAGACCCAGAACCTGGAATGGCTGATCCGCAAGGACGGCTGCATGCATTGCGAGGACCCTGGCTGCCTGAAGGCCTGCCCGGCGCCTGGGGCCATCGTGCAGTACTCGAACGGCATCGTCGATTTCGTGCACGAGAACTGCATCGGCTGCGGCTACTGCGTCAAAGGCTGCCCGTTCAACATCCCGCGCATCTCGAAGACCGACCACACGGCCTACAAATGCACGCTGTGCTCCGACCGGATCGCGGTCGGCCAGGGCCCGGCCTGCCAGAAGGCCTGCCCGACCCAGGCCATCGTGTTCGGCACCAAGGACGAGATGAAGGAATGGGCCGACTTCCGGATCAAGGACCTGAAGTCCCGCGGCTTCGACAATGCCGGGCTGTACGACCCGCCCGGCGTCGGCGGCACCCATGTGATGTATGTGCTGCACCACGCCGACAAGCCGGAGATCTATGCCGGGCTGCCGAAGAATCCGAGCATCAGCCCGATCGTCGAGGCCTGGAAGGGCGTGACCAAATATGTCGGCCTCGGCGCCATCGGCTTCGCCGCGGTCGCCGGCGTGCTGCACCATCTCTTCGCCGGCGCCAACCGGGTGTCGCCCGAGGATGAAAGGCACGCCGAGGAGTTGACCGAGGAGAAGCGGTCATGACCGCCGCCGCCGATCGCAGGCCGGACGACGTCGGGCCGGGCGACGGCGTCCACCCCGGCAAGCCGGTCGTGGTCGACCGCTACACGGTCGCCGCCCGGATCAACCACTGGATCACGGCGACCAGCCTCGTCCTGCTGGCCCTGTCCGGCCTGGCGATGTTCCATCCGAAGCTGTTCTTCCTGACCGCGCTGTTCGGCGGCGGGCAGATGACGCGGACGCTGCATCCCTGGATCGGCGTGGTGCTGTTCTTCTCCTTCTGCGGCCTGTTCATCCGCTTCTGGAAGGCCAATCTGTGGAAGAGCGAGGACAACACCTGGCTGCGCCGAGCCCGCGATGTGCTGGCCGGGCGCGAGGAGAACCTGCCCGAGCTCGGCAAGTACAATGCCGGCCAGAAATTCGTGTTCTGGGGCATGTCGATCCTGATCATCGTGCTGATCGGCAGCGGCTTCGTGGTCTGGGACCAGTATTTCTATCCGTTCAGCACGATCGGGCAGAAGCGCATCGCCATCCTGGTGCACGCCCTGGCGGCGGTGGTGATCATCTGCGTCTGGATCATCCACGTCTATGCGGCGATCTGGGTCCGTGGCACCATCGGCGCCATGACCAGGGGCCGGGTGACCGGCGGCTGGGCCTGGCGCCACCACCGCAAATGGCTGCGCGAGCTGGTGGCGCGGCGGCCCGGCACCGGCAAGAAGGCGGCCCCCTAGACCAGGCAGAGACGAGTCACGTGGCCCGTCGGGTTCGTGAGGATCGAGAATGAGTGATGATACGGCCCGGCCGGACCCGACCGTGATCGGTGAGGTCGCGGCCCCGCCCTTCGCCCGCCTGCCCGACCCGCACCAGATCTTCATCGACCGCGCCCTGCGCCTGCGGGCCCTGGCCGCGCGCAGCGAGATCGGCCCCTATCTGCGCTTCCTGTCCGACCTGGCCGAGCTGCAGTACCGGATCCAGGACGACCTGCCCGAGCCGGCGATGCCGGACGAGGCGGTGCTGGCGCGCGCCCGCACCCATGGCATGCCGCCGCTCGACCGGACCGGCTTCGCCCCCGACGCGGCCTTCGCAGTGACCTTCGACCGCTTCACCGGCGCTGCGGCCGACATCCCTATGCCCCCGGCGGCGGCCGAGGCGCTGCAACGGGTGCGCACGGCCAGCCGGGCGCAGGGCGAGGCCATGGTACGGGCCGTTCTGGCCGGCGCCATCCCGGCCGATGCCCTGGCCGAGCACGTCTATGTCGCGGCGGTGCTGCAGATCCAGTTCGTCCGGATGGCGGCACGGCTCGACGCCGCGGCGCTGGTTCCGATCGGCGAAGGGGCCTGCCCCAGCTGCGGCGGGCCGCCGGTCAGCACCATGGTGGTCGGCTGGCGCGGCATGCACGGCATCCGGTTCTGCGCCTGCAGCCTGTGCGGCACCTATTGGCACCAGGTCCGAATCCAATGCGTGCTGTGCGGCGGCAGCAAGGGCATCGGCTACCAGGAGGTCGAGGGCGGCGGCGGCACGGTGAAGGCCGAGACCTGCAATAGCTGCCACCGCTATGTGAAGGTGCTGTACCAGGTGAAGCAGGCGGATCTGGAGCCGGTGGCGGACGACGCCGCCAGCCTCGGCCTCGACCTGCTGATGCAGCAGCAGGGCGAGTACGAGCGCGGCGGCTTCAACCCGTTCCTCCTGGGCTATTGACATGGCCGGCGGCGCTGCCCGCCCCCAGCCCTCGCGGCTGCGCGACCTGCCCTCGGTCGACCAGGTGCTGAAGTCTCCGGCCGCCGCGACGGCCCTGGCAGCCTTCGGCCATGCCCAGACTGCCGCCGCGGTGCGCGGCGCCCTGGCGGTGGCGCGCGAAGCGGTGCGCGCCGGCGCACCGGTGCCCGACGCCGAGGGCGTGGCGGCGACCGCCGCGGCGACGCTGGCGGCCGGCGCCCGGTCGACCCAGCGGCCGGTGTTCAACCTGACCGGCACGGTGCTGCACACCAATCTCGGCCGCGCCCTGCTGGCCGAGGCGGCGGTCGAGGCGGCGGTCGAGGCCATGCGCAGCCCGGTGTCGCTGGAGTTCGACCTCGCCACCGGCCAGCGCGGCGAGCGCGACGACCATCTGCGAGACCTGCTGCGCGAGCTGACCGGGGCCGAGGACGCCACCGTCGTCAACAACAACGCGGCGGCGGTGCTGCTGGTGCTGAACACGCTCGGCCACGGGCGCCAGTCGATCATCTCGCGCGGCGAGCTGATCGAGATCGGCGGCGCCTTCCGCATGCCCGACATCATGGCGCGGGCCGGCACGGCGCTGCGCGAGATCGGCACCACCAACCGGACCCATCCGAAGGATTATGCCGCGGCGCTGGGGCCGGAGGCCGGGCTGATCCTCAAGGTCCACACTTCGAACTACCGCATCGCCGGCTTCACCGCCGAGGTTGCCGCGGGGGAATTGGCACCACTCGCCCGGGCGCACGGCATCCCGCTGGTGCACGATCTCGGCTCCGGCACCCTCGCCGACCTCAGCGCGATCGGGCTGGGGCATGAGCCGACGGTGCGTGAGGCGGTGGCCGAGGGCGCCGACCTCGTCACCTTCTCCGGCGACAAGCTGCTGGGCGGGCCGCAGGCGGGCTTCATCGTCGGCCGAGCGGATCTGGTCGCCGCGATCAACCGCAACCCGATGAAGCGGGCGCTGCGGGTCGACAAGATCCGGCTGGCGGCGCTGGAGGCGACGCTGCGGCTGTACCGCGACCCCGCCCGGCTGGCCCAGCGCCTGCCGACCCTGCGCCTGCTGGGCCGCAAGGCCGACCAGATCGAGGCGCAGGCCCGCCGCATCCTGCCCGCGGTGGCGCAGGCGCTGACCGGCCGTGCCGCGGTCGAGGTCCGGGCCTGCGCCAGCCAGATCGGCTCCGGCGCCCTGCCGCTGGAGACCCTGCCGAGCGCCGCCTTGGCCCTGACCCCGCCGGGCGACAGCGGCCGGGCGCTGAACGCCCTCGCCGCCGCGCTGCGCGGGCTGCCGGTGCCGGTGGTCGGGCGCACCGCCGACGGGGCGCTGCTGCTCGACCTGCGCTGCCTGGAGGATGAGGCCGGATTCCTGGCCTCCCTCGCCGCACTCGCGCCCGGAGGGAGCGATGAGCTGGCTTGACCGCCTTCGCGCCGGCCGGACGCCCGAGCCCACCGTCGCCGAGCAGCTGGCCGCCGCCTCGGCCGCGGCGCGCAGCGGCGACCATGCGGCGGCGCTCGCCATCTGGGGGCCGCTGGCGCGGGACGGCGTGGCCCGGGCCCAGAGCAATGTCGGCGCCTGCTTCGCCGAAGGGCTGGGCGTCGAGCGCGACCTCGCCCTCGCCATGCGTTGGCTGAGCTTGGCGGCGGAGGCCGGGGATCCCATCGGCCAGCGCAACCTGGCGACGCTGCATTTCCGCGGCGACGGCGTGGCGCGGGACGACGGCCGGGCCGCCGCCCTGTACCGCGCCGCGGCCGAACAGGGCGACGCCGCGGCGCAGGACATGCTGAGCTGGATGCTGGCGGAGGACGGCGCCCTGTTCGATCCGGCCGAGGCCCGGCTGTGGGCGCAGCGTGCCGCCGAGCAGGGTGTCGCCGCGGCCATGACGCGGCTGGGCATGCTGCACCACAACGCGCTCGGCGTGGCCCGTGACCCGGCCGAGGCCGTGCGCTGGTGGCGCCTGGCCGCCGATCGCGGCGAACCCGATGCGCAGGCCATGCTCGGCGCGGCCTGTCACCTGGGAACCGGCGTGCCGAAGGATCCGGTCCAGGCGCTGGCCTGGCTGCTGCGGGGCACCGCCGGCGGCAGCGCGCTGGCCGGCCGGTTCCTCGGGCCCGCCCGGGCCGCGCTCGACCCCGCCGGGATCGCCGAGGCCGAGGCCCTGGCCCGACGGCGGCTGCCGGAGGCGACGCCGTGATCATCGGCACCGCCGGCCATATCGACCACGGCAAGACCGCGCTGGTGCGGGCGCTGACCGGCGTCGACACCGACCGGCTGAAGGAGGAGAAGGCCCGCGGCATCACCATCGACCTCGGCTTCGCCTACCAGCCGATTCCGGGGGGCGAGATGCTGGGCTTCATCGACGTGCCCGGCCATGAGCGGCTGGTGCACACCATGCTGGCCGGCGCCTCCGGCATCGATTTCGCGCTGCTGGTGGTCGCGGCCGATGACGGCGTGATGCCGCAGACCCGCGAGCATCTGGCGATCATCGACCTGCTCGGCATCTCCCGCGGCGTCGTCGCCCTCACCAAGGCCGACCTGGCCGCCCCCGACCGGCGCGCGGCGGTGGCGGCGGAAATCCACGCGGCCTTGGTCGGCACCGTGCTGGCCGGGGCCGACATCCTGCCGGTCTCGGCCGTGTCCGGCGAAGGCATTGCAGAGCTGGGTGACAGGCTGGCCCTGGAGGCCGCGGCGTTCGCCGGCCGCGAGGCGTCGGGCCGGTTCCGGCTGGCGGTCGACCGGTCCTTCACCCTGCACGGGGCCGGCACCGTGGTCACCGGCACGGTGCTGTCGGGATCGGTCGCGGCCGGCGACCAGCTGATGGCCAGCCCGTCCGGCCTGCCGGTGCGGGTGCGGTCGATCCACGCGCAGAACCGCCCGGCCGAGCGCGGCCGCGCCGGCGAGCGCTGCGCCCTGAACCTGGCGGGCGAGCGGGTGACGCGCGAGGCCTTCGCCCGCGGCGATGTCGTGCTGGACCCCGCCCTGCATGCCCCGACCGAGCGCGTCGACGCGACGCTGCGCGTGCTGCCGGGCGAGCGCAGGCCGATCGGCCAGTGGTTCCCGGTGCGCTTCCACACCGCCGCGGCCGAGGCCGGGGCGCGTATCGTGCTGCTGGGCGACGCCCCGATCCCGCCGGGCGGCGAGGCCTTCGTCCAGCTGGTGCTGGACCGGCCGGTCGCCGCCGCGTCCGGGGACCGGTACGTCGTCCGCGACACCTCGGCCCAGCGCACCATCGGCGGCGGGCGCCTGGTCGATCTGCGAGCGCCTGCGCGCAAGCGGCGAAGCCCGGAGCGCCTGGCCCAGCTGGCGGCGCTGGCGCTCGACGATCCGGAGGCCGCGCTGGCGGCACTGCTGGCGGTGCCTCCGCGGCTGGTCGACCTGGCCGGCTTCGGCCGCGACCGGGCCCTGGGCGCCGCCCGGATGGAGGCGCTGGCCGACCGGCTCGGCCTGGTCCGGATCGCGGCGGGCGAGCAGCTGCCGGCCCTGACCGCGGAGGACTGGACGCGGCTGACCCAAGGGCTACTGGAGACGCTGGACGCCTTCCACCGCGACAACCCGGACCTGCCCGGCATCGGCTTCGAACGGCTGCGCCTGCAGTCGCAGCCGCGCCTGCCAGCCCCAGCCTTCGCCGCCCTGCTGCGCGGGCTGGCGCGGGCCGACCAGGTGGCGCTGGACGGCGCCTGGGTCCGTCTGACCGGCCATGAGGCGCATCTGACCGAGGCCGACGAGGTGATGTGGGCCGATATCGGCCCGCGTCTCGGCGGTACTACGCGGTTCCGGCCGCCGCGGGTGCGCGACATCGCCGGCGAGACCGGATTCGACGAGGCGGAGATCCGGCGTCTGCTGAAGCGCGCCGGGCGGATGGGAAGGGTCGACGAGGTGGCACATGACCACTTCTTTCTGCGCCCGACCGTCACCGAGGTCGTCGGCATCCTGCTACGGCTGGGCGAGGCCCATGAGACCGGCTTCACCGCGGCGCAGTTCCGTGATCAGGTGGACAGCGGCCGCAAGGTCGCGATTCAGATCCTGGAGTTCTTCGACCGTCACGGCGTGACGCTGCGGCGGGGCGACCTGCGCCGGCTGAACCGGCATCGGCTGGACCTGTTTCGTCCCTCGACCGGCGAGGCGCCGGCCGAGGGTGATGGAGGAGAATCGTCCCCGGTGGGGCGTCCGGACTTCAAATCCGGGAGGGGCCGCGAGCCGGTCCTTGGTGGGTTCGACTCCCACTCTCTTCCGCCATGCCATCGCCCCTGATCATAGTTGTTGATCCTGTGCGGGAGGACAGACATCCTACGCGCAGCCTGCCCCCAGCCGGTACCCAGCCCGGCCCCCACCACGCCAGAGCGAGCGGGCTCGAGGCGGGGACGGCAGGCCCGAGAGGTCACGCCCCCCATGCGTGCATTGTGGTTACGGACGACGGCGGCTGCCGTCGCCGCGGCGAGCATCCTTGCGGCCACGCCCGCGAGCGCCCTGGCCTTTACCTCGCCGACCGCCAACGGGCAGTTCGACTACCAGATCGGGGGCGCCTATGCCGCCGCGTCCGGCGTCGCCATCGTCGACCGCGACCGGCTGGCGGCGCCGGCCCCGGGCAAGTACGGCATCTGCTACGTCAACGCCTTCCAGACCCAGCCCGACGACGCGGTGTGGTGGACCACCAGCCACCCCGACCTGCTGGTCAAGAAGAACGGCAAATACGTGATCGATCCGGAGTGGCCGGATGAATACCTGCTCGACACCTCGACGGCGGCGAAGCGCACCGCGCTGATGGCGATCATCGGGCCGTGGATCGACACATGCGCGGCCGACGGCTTCAAGGCGGTGGAGCCGGACAACCTCGATTCCTGGACCCGCTCGAAGAACGTCCTGACCAAGGCCCACAACACCGCCTTCGCCAAGCTGCTGGTGCAGCGCGCCCATGCCGCCAACCTCGCCATCGCGCAGAAGAACACCAGCGAGCTGGCGCCGATCGGCATCTCGCAGATCGGCTTCGACTTCGCGATCGTCGAGGAATGCCAGGTCTGGTCGGAATGCGAGGCCTTCACCGACGTCTACGGCAACCAGGTCTACGAGATCGAGTACAGCGACAACGACCGGGACGCGGACGGCAACCCGGTCGACCCGATCAGCGTCTTCAACGCCGCCTGCGCCGCGCGCGGCAGCAAGATCTCGATCATCTACCGCGACCGCGACGTGGTCCCGGCGGGGTCGTCCCAATACGAATATAAATGGTGCTGAGCGGCTGACGGCAGGCCCGGCCATGTTATGGACCGGTCACATGGTTGACAGATTTCGCGGTCGGTTGCGGATCCGCTTCACGGCGCCCCGGCCGGGGCGGCTTGGCGCCCTCCGCCTTCTTCAGCCGCCCTGCCCTATTGCGGCCGCAGCCGGAAATCGTGACCTTCCGGCAAGGTCTGGCCGCCATCGACGACGATGGTGGTGCCGGTGATATAGGCGGCGTCGTCCGAGGCCAGGAAGGCCACCGCAGCCGCGACGTCCTGCGGCGTGCCGAGCCGGCCCAGCGGCACCGCCCGCTCCATCATGGCGATGAATTCGGCGCTGCGGTGCTGCTGCATGCCCTCGGTCAGGATGTTGCCCGGCTCGATCCCGTTGACGGTGATGCCGTAGCCGGAGAACTCCAGCGCCGCGGATTTGAGGAAGCCGTTGATGCCGGCCTTGGTCGCGGCATAGTGGCCGTGGCCCGGGCTGGTGACGCGCGGGCCGGTGATCGAGGAGGTGAAGATCATCCGGCCGCCGCCGCCCGCCCGCATCGCCGGCAGCGCCGCCCGGGCGGCGAGATAGGTGCCGCGCAGGTTGACCGCCATCACCCGGTCCCACTCCTCGGGCTCGATATCCTCGATCAGCGTCCACGGGTAGATCGCGGCGTTCTGCACCAGGATGTCGAGCCGGCCGAAGCCGTCGACCGCCGCCCGCACGATGGCATCGGCATCCGCCCGCCGGCTGATGTCGGTGGCGACGAAGCGGGCGCCCAGCCGCGCCGCCGTCGCCGCCCCGGCCTCGGGATCGGTGTCGCCGATCACCACCCGCGCCCCGTCCGCCGCGAAGCGTTCGGCGATCGCCGCGCCGATGCCCCGCGCCGCCCCGATCACGATGGCGACGCGCCCTTCCAACCTTCCCGGCATTCCCGGTTTCCTTCCCGTCTCGAAACTCACCCGCAACGGCTCTTATACCAGCGGCCTGAGATATTGCCCCGTCGTGGTGACGACGCTGCGCGCCTCGCCATGACGAGAAGGAAGAGTCGATCTCAAGACCACTGGTTTGCTCAGTGATGGCGCGGCAGCAGGTCGACTGCCACAGCACGCCGCGCCCGTACCGGCTCGAGCTCCGGCGCCACTTGACGCCTGGAACCCAGGCGCGCCGGCAACCATTGCTTTGTCGACGCAATGGCCGCCGAGGAGGCGGAGATGGTTTCGGACCAAGAGGTGCCCGGCCGCCGCACGCCGGATTCCCCCAGACAGCCGCCCGGCGAGGAGCCCGAAGGTGAGCGGGTCATCGAGCGGGCGCAGGACATCAGCCTGGCGCGCGGGCCGGAGCAGGAACGCGGCTCGCGCCGGACGCTGCCGATCCTGGTCGGGCTGCTCGCCGTCGTCGTGGTCCTGCTGATCCTGGCCCTGAGCTAGAGCGGGATGAATTGAGGTCGGGTCACGCCACTGAATTCGCGGGGGGCCGACAGGACGTCGAGCGTCTTCGCGTCGCTCTCCGCCTGGCGGGACCTCCTCAAAATCGCTGAAGCCATTTCTTTTTTGTCCCACCTCCCCTCGCGGGAGGTGGGACTCCTTTTTGTCGGGCGGTCTCTCTCAAGCCACGCCGTCCTCCTCATGCATGTCGGCGCGGCGGTCGCCGGAGGAGAAGGCGATGATCGCCTGCAGCGGCTGGGCGCCGACACAGCGCGCCCAGTGCGGCACGCCGCGCGGGATGCGGATGGCCGAGCCGGGCTCCAGCGCCAGGATCTCGTCGCCCAGCCGGTGCTCGCAGCGGCCAGAGACGACGTACAGCACCTCCTCGCAATTCGGGTGGGAGTGCAGCGGGTTGCGCTCACCGGGCTTGATCGTCACCAGACCGAAGGTCAGCTCGGCGCCGGGCATGGCGGCGCCGGTCACCAGCCAGTCGAGCCGGCCCCAGTCGAGGATCGCGGTCTCGCGGCGGGCGGCGTCGGCCACGCAGGGATGGGTGGTCATGGGGTCGTACTCCGGGATCGGGATCAGAGGCTGACGGTCACGCCCGCCGGCGTGCGCTGGAAGGCCTCGAACAGGGCCATGATCCGGGCGGCGTCCTGCAGCGTGCCCTTGCTGGGCGGCGTGCCGGCCAGGACGCTGTCGCAGAAATGCAGGATCTCGGGCACATAGCCGAGGTAGAACAGGTTGTTGTTGTAGAGCTGGCCCAGGGAGCATTCCGGCTCCCATAGGATCGGGGCCTCGTGGTCGCCCTGGATGAAGGACCGGGCGCGGCCGTAGGCGGGCAGCGCCGCCCGGCGGTAATAGGTCAGCCGGACGCCGTTCTCGACCACCGCATTGGCGCGGTCGCCGATCACCTCGACCCGCTCCAGCGGGCTGGTGCCGGACTGACCGGCGGCGAAATGCAGGCTGCCGATGGCGCCGCTCCTGAACCGCAGCGACACCACGGCGGCGCCGTTCGCCGGCTCCCACTCATAGCTCATCCGGTCGACCGGCCCCATCAGGTGCAGCAGGATCGCGGCCGGGTGGTAGATGTGGTCGAGGAAGCCCTGCATCGCCACCAGGTCGCCCCGGCGCTCCGGCGGCGGCAGCGCCTGCGGATAGCGCAGGGCGATCGAGGAGACGCGGCCGAATTCCGGGCTGTCGATGATCGACTTCAGCTTCTCGATGGTCGGGAAGAACATCTTCTTCAGCCCGGTCATGACGAAGCGGCCGTGCCGCTCGCTCGCCGCCTCGAGGTCGCGCACCTCGGCCAGGCTGGCGGCGGTCGGCTTCTCCATCCAGACATGGGCGCCGGCGGCCAGCACGTCCTGGGCCAGATCGGTTGCCTGCACCCGGCCGTCCGGATGGTAGGCGGTGACGATGAACACCACGTCGGGCCGCTCGGCCGCCAGCATCTCGCGATGGTCGGTGTAGCTGCGGCCGGCCCCGAACAGCCGGGCGTAATCCGCCGCCCGGCGGCCATCGACGTCGCAGACCGCGGCCAGATCGACCGGGGCGTAGCGCAGCGACGGGTAGATGTTGCGGTAGGAATGACCGCCGGCGCCGATGAAGCAGGCCTTGAGGCGCCGCTCGTATTCGAAATTGTAGGTGATGTCGGTCATGCGGTCATCCCTTGAGGGCACCCTGGGTCAGGCCTTCGGTGAAGCGGCGCTGGGTGGCGATGTAGAGGAGAACGATGGGCAGGAAGGAGATCACCGTGCCGGCGAAGACCAGGCGGTGATCGGTCGAATAGGTCCCGGCGAAGCGGACGAGGCCGAGCGGCAGGGTCTGCACCTCGGGCGAGATCAGCACCACCAGCGGCAGGAAGAAGTCGTTCCAGGTGCCCAGTGCGCTGATCACCACCAGGGCCAGCACCGCGGGGGCCGAGATCGGCAGGAAGATCCGCAGCAGGATGCGGCCGTGGCCGCAGCCGTCGACCCGCGCCGCCTCCAAAAGCTCGTGCGGGACGTTGCGGAAGAAGTTGCGCATCAGGAAGACGCCGAACGGGATGCCATTGCCGACCTGCGCCAGGGTGATGCCGGCCAGGCTGTCGAGCAGCCCGAGGCCCGAGAGCAGCTGGTAGAGCGGGATGACGATCGCCTGGATCGGCACGGTCAGGCCGAGGATCAGCAGGTAGAACAGAGCCTCGCTGCCGCGGAACCGCATCTTGGCGAAGGCGTAGCCGGCCGGGGCGCAGACCAGGATCATCAGCACCACGACTGCGGCGACATTGACCAAGCTGTTCAGGATCAGCTCGCCGAACGACCCGATCCGCCAGGCGTCGACGTAATTGGCCCACATCAGCCGGTCGGGCGCCGAGAACGGATCGGCGGTGGCGATCTCCGCCTCGGTCTTCAGGCTGGAGGCGAGCAGCCACAGGAACGGCCCCAGCAGGAAGGCGAGCGGCGGCAGCAGGCCGAGCGCCCGCCAGCGGTCGGAGCGGCGACGGCTCATCGCACCCGCTCCCGCCAGCGGTTGAAGCCGACGGTGATGGCGATCGCCATCAGGCTGAGCACGACGCAAAGCGCCGCGGCGCGGCCGTGGTCCTGCAGCTGGAAGGCCAGCTTGTAGATGTAGGTGGTCAGCAGCTCGCTGCGGTAGAACGGCCCGCCCTGGGTCATCACCCAGATCGTGGCGAAGCCCTTCAGCCCGTTGATCAGGGCCAGCGAGGCAACGAAGGTCATGACCTCGCGCAGCCCCGGGATGGTGACGTGGCGCAGCTTCTGGAAGGCGGTGGCGCCGTCGACCTCCGCCGCGTCGTACAGGGTGCGGTCGATGCCCTGCAGACCGGCGATGAACAGCAGCATATACAGGCCGAAGCCCTGCCAGCTGCTGGCGATGTTGATCGAAAACAGCACCAGGAACGGCTCCGACAGCCAGCCCCGGGCCAGGCTGTCCAGGCCGAGGGTGTAGAGGGCGCCGTTGATCAGGCCGAAATAGGGGTCGTAGATCTTGCTCCAGATCACGCCGACCACCGCCAGCGACACCACATGCGGCAGGAAGAAGGCGCAGCGATAGAAGATCCGCCCGACCCTGAGACCGGAGATCGCGAGGGCCAGGGCGAAACCCAGCCCGCCGGCAAACACCAGGTGCAGAACCAGCCAGACCACGGTCTGGCGCAGCGCCTGCCAGAAGATCGGGTCGCCGGCCAGCCGGGTGTAGTTCTGCAGGCCCCCGCCCGCGGCGGCCCCGGCGCCGGTGTCGGACGCGGTGACGCTGAGCCGCAGCGTCTCCGCGATCGGCAGCAGGGTGAACAGGGCGTAGAGGCCGACCGCCGGGAGCAGGAAGGGGATGGCGGCCCGCAGCCCCTCCCCGCCCGGCCGGGCGGTCTTGGCCAGCAGCCGCCGCCCGCCACGCACCCGCCGCGCCGCGCTGTCGGGCAGCACCGTCACTTCGCCGCCTGCTGCATCTGGCCGTCGATCTGCGCCATGCCCGCCTCGGCCCCGATCTGGCCGCCGATCAGGCCCTGGATGACCTGCATGTAGGCCTCCAGGACATTGCCGGGCATGTAGACGCTGGGGTTGTAGCCGACGCCCTTGTCGGCCGCGGCGAAGACGCTGGCCAGCACCGGCTGGGTCGGCTTCAGGCCGGAAAGGGCCCGCGGATAGACCATCCAGCTGCTGGCATGCGAGGCCCGCCGGGTCATCACCGCGTCCGACAGGATGTAGTCGAGCCATTTCAGGGCTAGGTCGGGGTGGCGCGACGTCTTCGGCAGCATCCAGCTCCAGCCCACGCCGCCGGTGGCGAGGGATTCGCCGGCGATGTCCGACGGCATCGTCGCGTAGCCGGCATTGGCCATGTCGAAGCCGGCCTTGCGGGCGTTGTTGGTGAACCAGGGTCCGGCCACCATCATCGCCGCGCGCTTGGTGAACCAGAGCCGGGCGGCGGCGTCGAGGTCGAGCCCGACCATCTGCGGCTGAACATAGTCGGCGGCGACCAGGTCGACCAGGCGCTGCGCGCCCTTGACCATGGCCGGGTCGGTCCAGGGCCGCTTGCCGGACAGGACCTCGCCGACGACCTGCCGGCCGGCCGACACCTGCAGCAGGTTGCCGAACAGATGGCCGCCATTGGCGTTGTTGCGGGGACCGACGGTCAGCGGCTGGATGCCCGCCTGCTTGATCTCGCCCAGCAGCTTGAGGAAGCCCTCGTAGGTGTCCGGCATGGTCCAGCCATGCTCGGCGAACATGTCCTTGTGGTAGAACACGCCGATGACGTCGAGCCCGTCCGGGATCTCGTAGATCTCGCCGCCGAACTGCCCCTTCAGCGTGTCGTTGAGCCAGGGATACAGCTGCGCCCTCCAGCCGCGCTCGTCGTAATAGCGGGTCAGCGGCACCACCAGCCCGGCCTTGGCGACGATGCCGACCCGGCCGACGCCGGAATTGGTCAGCACCAGGTCGGGCCCGGCATCGGACTGGATCGCCGCCTGCACGGCGCCGTTCGAGATGGTGCCGGTCGGCACCATGAACTCCACCGTCACGCCCGGATTGGCCCTCTCGAAATCGGCCTTCAGGCCGGTCCAGAGATCGGCGATCAGCGGGTCGGTGATCTGCTCCGGCCCCCAGATCTTGAGGATTTCCGCCTTGGCCGGCGCGAGGCCGGCGGCGATGGCGGTGGCGGCGACGGCCAGCCACAGGCCGAGACGTCTCAGCATTCCCAGATCCTCCCTTGTTGATCGGGCCGCACCTCTTGGCGGGCCGGCCCGACACGATCAGCCGGCGTCGGCCATCATCTGCGCCATCACGGACTGGCGGACATCGGCGATGTGCTCCGCCATCAGCCGGGCGGCGAGGCCGGCATCGCGCTGGCGGAAGGCGCCGAGGATGCGGTCACGCTCGTCCGCCGCGCGTTCGGCGAAATCCCGGCTGCGGTTGGCGATCACCCGGCACATCTGGATCTGCAGCGCCAGGCGCGACAGCGTGTCGACCAAAGCGTGGTTGTCCGACAGCTCGGCGATGAATTCATGGAAGCGCCGGTCCTCGGCGGCATAGGCGGCCATGTCGTCCGACCGCAGCGCCTGGACGGCGCGATCGAGCATCGCGGACAGCCGGTCGATGTCGGCGTCCGATGCGCGCTCGACCGCCCGCCTGGCGGCCATCGCCTCCAGCGTCTCGCGCAGATCGTACAGGTCCTCGACATCCTTGCGCGACAGCTGGCGCACGAAGAAGCCGCGATAGGGCCGGATCTCGATCAGCCCCTCCCGCTCCAGCGTGCCGATCGCCTCGCGGAACGGGGTGCGGCTGGTCGACAGCCGCTCGACCAGCTTCTTCTCGTCGATCGCGGCCCCGGCCGGCAGCTCGCCGCTGACGATCATGCGGACGAGCTCGTCTCGGATCCGCTCGCGGAGGGTGAGGTGTTTTTCAGCGCTCATAGGGGCAACCCTATCCGGCTTGTGAAAAATACACAATATGCAATATGCTTTTGGCAAGCGAAGGACTGGGAGGGAAAGACATGGCGGTGCTGGTGATCGGGACCTGCGACACGAAGGCGGCGGAGCTGGCCTATGCCCGCGACTGTATCCGGGCGGCCGGCGTGGCGGCGCAGCTGGTCGATGTCGGCACCCGTGCCGGCGGCGAAGAGGCCGACGTATCGGCGGCCGAGGTCGCCGGCCACCACCCGGACGGCGCCGCCGCGGTGCTCGGCGCCACCGACCGCGGCGTGGCGGTAACGGCGATGGCGGCCGCGCTGACGCGCTACCTGGCGACGCGCGACGACATCGACGCCGTGCTGGGGCTGGGCGGCACCGGCAACACCGCGCTGGTCACGGCGGCGCTGCGCGCCTTGCCGGTCGGCCTGCCGAAGCTGATGGTGTCGACCGTCGCCTCCGGCAATGTCGCGCCCTATGTCGGAGCGACGGACATCACCATGATGCATTCGGTGGTCGACATCGCCGGGCTGAACGCGATCAGCCGGCGGGTGATCGCCAATGCCGCCCATGCCGTCGCCGGAATGGCGACATGGCGGGCTGCGTCCGGCGTGGGCGACCGGCCGGCGATCGGCATGACAATGTTCGGCGTCACCACGCCCTGCGTCACCGAGATCCGCCGCCTGCTGGAGCGGGACCATGACTGCCTGGTGTTCCACGCGACCGGCACCGGCGGCCAGTCGATGGAGAAGCTGGCCGATGGCGGCTTCCTGCGCGGCGTGATCGACGCCACCACCACCGAGGTCGCGGACTATCTGGTCGGCGGCGTCTTCGCCTGCAGCGAGGACCGGTTCGGCGCGATCGCCCGCACCGGCCTGCCCTATGTCGGCTCGACCGGCGCTGCCGACATGGTGAATTTCGGGGCGATGGAGACCGTGCCGGAGAAATTCCGCGGCCGCCGCCTGCATGTCCACAACGCCCAGGTGACGCTGATGCGGACGACGGCGGAGGAGAATGCGGCGATCGGCGCCTGGATCGCCGCGCGGCTCAACCTCTGCGACGGGCCGGTGCGCTTCCTGCTGCCGCTCGGCGGCGTCTCGGCCATCGACGCGCCGGGCCAGCCCTTCCACGACCCGGCCGCCGACAAGGCCCTGTTCCAGGCGCTGCGCCGCGATTTGCGGCAGACCGCCGACCGGCAGTTGATCGAGCTGCCGCTGCACATCAACGATCCGGAGTTCGCGGCCGCCTTGGTGCGCGAGTTCCGGTCGATTGCCCATCACTGAGGACGCCGCCATGACCCGTTTCGCCCGCGCCGACCTTCTCGCCAAGTTCCACGACATGGTCGAACGGCGCGAGCCGATCGTCGGCGGCGGCGCCGGCACCGGCCTCTCCGCCAAATGCGAGGAGGCCGGCGGCATCGACCTGATCGTGATCTACAATTCCGGCCGCTACCGCATGGCCGGCCGCGGCTCGCTGGCCGGCCTCCTGGCTTATGGCAATGCCAACGAGATCGTGGTCGAGATGGCCCGCGAGGTGCTGCCGGTGGTGAAGCGGACTCCGGTCATCGCCGGGGTCAACGGCACCGACCCGTTCCTGCTCACCGACCATTTCCTCGGCCAGCTCAAGGCCATGGGCTTCGCCGGGGTACAGAATTTCCCGACCGTCGGCCTGATCGACGGCACCTTCCGCCAGAACCTGGAGGAAACCGGGATGGGCTACGGCCTGGAGGTCGAGATGATCGCCCGCGCCCATGCGCTGGACCTGCTGACCACGCCCTATGTGTTCTCGGCCGCGGAGGCGGTGGCGATGGCCGAGGCCGGGGCCGACATCATCGTGCCGCATATGGGCCTGACCACCGGCGGGTCGATCGGCGCCGAGACCGCCAAGACCCTGGACGACTGCGTCGCCCTGGTCGACGAGTGGGCGGCGACGGCGCTGGCGGTGCGGCCGGACATCATCGTGCTGTGCCATGGCGGCCCGATCGCGATGCCGGAGGACGCGGCCTACGTCCTGCAGCGCTGCCGCCACTGCCACGGCTTCTACGGCGCCAGCTCGATGGAACGGCTGCCGACCGAACAGGCCCTCACCGCCCAGACCCGAGCCTTCAAGCAGGTCTCGTTCTGACGGACCAGGCCTACTCCGCCGCGCTGACGCGCCGGGTGACGGTGAAGCGGCGGTCGAGGTCGGGGCTGAGCTCGAGGCCCAGCCCGGGCCCCGGCGGCACGGTGATCATGCCGTTCGTCACCTCCGGCACGGCGGTGACCAGGTCGCGGTACCAGGTGCGGTAGAAGGCCCGGACGCTCTCCTGCACCAGCGCGTTGGTCGCGTTCAGCGACAGATGGGTGGAGGCAGCCAGCACCACCGGCCCGGTGCAATCATGCGGCGCCACCGGCAGGCGCCAGGCCTCGGCCATGGCGGCGATCTTTCTGGCTTCGGAGAGGCCGCCGCACCAGGACAGGTCGAGCATCACGATGCCGGCCGCGTCGGTCTGCAGCAGGTCGCGGAAGCGCCAGCGCGTGGCCAGCGTCTCCGAGGCGCAGACCGGCGCGATCGACGCCTCGCTGTAGCGCTTCAGGTCGGCCAGCGAGTCCATCCGGATCGGGTCTTCGTGCCAGAAGGTGCCGTAGGGCGCGAGCGCACGCGCGATCTGCATGGCCGGCAGCAGCTGCCACATCGAGTGGAACTCGACCATGATGTCGATCTTGTCGCCGACCCGCCTGCGGATCTTCTCGAAGGGCTGCAGCGCGGCTTTGAGGTCCTCGGCGCTGATGTACTGGCCGCCGGTCTTCTCCGCCGCCACGTCGAAGGGCCAGATCTTCATCGCCGTGATGCCCTCGCCGAGCAGATCCTCGGCGAGGTCGTCGGCGCGGGTCAGGAAGGCGTCGAGATCGGCATAGCGGGTGGGATCCTTGTCCAGCCCGTAATTGGCGACGGCCTGGCCACCCTCCTTCATGTAGGCGGTGCCGGCGCAGGTGTTATAGGTGCGGATCTCCTGGCGGGTGAAGCCGCCGAGCAGCTGGGCGATCGGTTGGCCGGTGGCCTTGCCGAACAGGTCCCACAGGGCGATGTCGACCGCCGAGTTGCCGCGCATCTCGACGCCGGTCGAGGCGAAGCCGACATAGGGGATCAGCGCCTGCGAGATCCGGTCGATCGCCAGCGCGTCCCGGCCGAGCAGCAGCGGTGCCGCGGTCTCGTGCAGATAGGCCTCGACCGCGGCCGCGCCGAAGAAGGTCTCGCCCAGCCCGACCAGCCCGTCATCGCCATGGACCTGGACCCAGCAGAGTTGGGGGTGCTGCTTGACCCGGATGGTCTCGATCCTGCTGATCTTCATCGTCATCGCCCAGTTGCTGCCGCCGGCAAGCAGCATCTGGGCCCGGGCTCCGACCCGGTGTCAATGCGCCGATCACCGGCTGATATCGATCGTCACCGTCTTCAGGTCCGACATCTCCAGCAGGGTGTGGCGGCCGCCGGTGCGGCCGATGCCGCTGGCGGTCCCGGCGGCGCCGCCGGCCGGGATGTGCATCTCCCAATACGGGCTCATCTCGTTGACGTTGACGATGCCGACCTTCAGCGCCTCGGCCCAGCGGAAGGCGTGGCGGATGGTCTGGGTGAACACCGCGGCGGACAGGCCCAGCCGGCTCTTGGCGACGATGCGGTGCGCCTCCTCCTCGTCGCGGAAGCGCAGCACCGGCACCACCGGGCCGAAGGTCTCCTCGACATTCAAGAGGCTGTCGGGCGACAGGCCGGCGATCACGGTCGGCTGGTAGTGCAGCCGCGTCGCCAGCCCCTCGGCCCGGCCGCCGCCGAACAGGATCGAGGCGCCGCGCTGCCGGGCGTCGGCCAGATGGGCATCGACCTTCTGCGCATTCGGCTCGTTGTTCAGCGGGCCCATGGTGGTGGCGGGGTCGAACGGGTCGCCCATCCGCACGGCCCGGGCCGCCGCGACCAGCTTCTCGACGAAGGCGTCATGCGCCGCCTCGGCCACCAGGATGCGCTCGGTCGAGGTGCAGATCTGGCCGGCATTGGCGAAGCAGCCCGCCGCTACCCGCGCCGCCGCGGTGTCGAGATCGGCATCGGCCAGCACCACGCTCGGGCCGTTGCCGCCCAGCTCCATCATCAGCGGCTTGCCGGCGCCGCGGGCGGCGATGATCCGCCCGGTCTCCGAGCTGCCGGTGAAGGCGACGGCGTCGGTGCCGGGGTTCGACACCACCTCGTCGCCGACCTCCGGCCCGTCGCCGATCACGAGGTTGACGACGCCGTCGGGCACGCCGGCCTCGATCAGGCATTCCATCAGCTTCTCGGCGATGATCGAGGTGGTCGGCGCCGGCACCCAGACCATGGCGTTGCCGGTGGCGAGGCCGGGGGCGAGGTAATAGATCGACGGCAGCGCCAGCGGGAAGTTCCAGGGCGTGACGATGCCGAACACGCCCTTGGGCTGCAGGAAGCTGAAGGCGCGCTTGTTGCGGTCCTCGACCGGGAAGCACGCCGTCTCCAGCCACTTGATCTGCTCGCCGGCGTTGCGGAAGGCGGCGACCGCGGCGCCGACCTCGCCCAGCGCCTCGGCATGGTAGGGCTTGCCCTGCTCGAGGCTCAGGGTGCGGGCCAGCGCCTCCTTGCGGCTCTCGATCGCGTCGGCGACGGCGAAGCAGAGCTTCGCCCGCTCCCACACCGACAGGCCGGCGATCTTCTGCCTGGCCGCATTCGCCGCGGCGATCGCCCGCTGCGCGTCGGCGCGGGTGCCGAGCGGAACGAAGCCGACCACCGCCCCGGTGGCCGGGCTGATGATCTCCAGGAATTCGCCGGATCCCTCCTCCCAGCGCCCGCCGATGCTCATGCGGCTGACCGGGGCGCCGGACGGCGCGGTGGTGACCTTCAGGCCCTTGATCGTCTTCATCGGGATGGTCTCGGTTGGAGGGCGGCGAAGCCGTCGCGGAGGCGCAGCACCGCCGCCTGCGACCGGGTGACGGCGGCCTCGTACAGCTTCGCCCCGGCCTCGGCGGTGGCGTCGGAGGGGCGGCCGATCACCCCGGTCGGGTTGATCTCTTCGAAACCGCGCCAGACCGTGATCGGGCTGGGGGAATAGAGATGCGGGTCGGGCCAGCAGGACGGCGTGCCGCCGGCCGGGATCGCCTCCGCCCGCGCCGAACCGGGGAACAGGTGCAGCATCAGCGAGGTCTCCAGCGCGCAGGCATGGCCGCAGCCCTGGTCGGCATCGGGCAGGATCGCCGCGGCGTCCTCGCGGATCAGGTCGAAATAGGAGAAGGCGGCGCTGCGCACCCCGTCGGCGCCGAGCTCCGACACCGCCACCTGCAGCGCGCCGCGGTTGCCGCCATGGCCGTTCAGCACGATCGGGAAGAAGCCGTCGCGAGCCAGCGACCGGCAGACATCGACGACGATGGCGATGAAGGTCGACGGCCGCAGGCTGATCGTGCCCGGGAACGCCAGATGATGCGCCGAGGAGCCGTAGGAGATCGGCTCCGCCACCCGGATCGACGGGTCGCGGCCGGCGACGCCGAGCGCCACCGCGGTGGCCAGCCAGATGTCGACGCCGGTGGCGAGGTGCGGCCCGTGCTGCTCGACCGCGCCGGTCGGCACCAGCACGGCGCCGCGGGCCTTGCCGAGGTCGCCGAGCTCCGGCGACGGGCTCCAGGCCAGGCGGCCGGGGCCGGGCGTGAACGGGGGTGAACTCATCCGATACGTCCTTCATCGAGGCGCAGGCGCAGCATCCGGATCCCGGCATCGGCGATCAGCGCCAGGACGATGATCGCGCCCTTGAACAGATCGATGCTGGAGGGGTCCACGCCGAAGACGCGCAGGGCATTGGTCAGGAGGCTGACGATGACGGCGCCGATCACCACGCCGAACACCGTGCCGCGGCCGCCGAAGATGCTGGTGCCGCCCAGCACCGCCGCGGCGATGGCATCGAGCAGCAGCGGCGTGCCGCCGAGATTGGGGGTGACCACCGGCACGCGGCTGATCATCAGCACCGCGGTCAGGAAGGTGAAGATGGCGGCGACGACATAGGTCAGCAGCTGCTGCCGCGGCAGCGGCACGCCGGCCAGCTGCGCCGCGGCGGGGTCGGAGCCGATGGCGTAGGTGCGCAGGCCGAAGCGGGTCCAGCGCATCAGTCCCCAGGCGCCGATGGCGATCAGCCCGACCAGCAGCACCGAGTTCGGCACCCCGGCCGTCTGGCCGATGCCGATGTCTTTCAGCGTCGGGCTTTTCAGGATCAACACGCCCTTCTGCGCCGCCCACAGCGTCGCCCCCTGCACCGCCACCATGGTGGCCAGGGTGACGACGAAGGGCGGCACGCGGAGATAGCCGACCAGCAGGCCGTTCAGCAGCCCCAGCAGCGCCATGGTGGCGAGGCCGGCCAGGAGCGCCAGGGCCAGCGGGTCGCCCGCATCCAGCCGCCCGGCCATCACCACGCTGCAGAAGGCGACCACCACCCCGGCCGAGAGGTCGATGCCCCCGGTCAGCAGCACCACGAAGGCGCCGAGCCCGAGCAGTGCCACCGGCGTGGCCTGGGCCAGCACGTTGCGCAGGCTGTCGGGCGTCACCACCCGCGCATCGATCAGGCCGAACGCCGCCACCAGCAGGATCAGCAGCAAGAGCGGCGCGAGGTCGAGGGCACAGCGGAGCCAGGGGTGGCGGGTGTCCATCAGCCGCGCCAGTCGGCGACCGCCTCGGGCTGGCCGCTGGCGACGCTGCGCCGGATCGCGTCGTTGACCGCGACGGCGCGCAGCGCCTCGGGCAGCGAGATGACGAAGGGCTTGTCCTCGCGCACCGCCTGCACGAAGTGGCGCAGCTCCTCGTACAAATCGCCCATGATCCGGCCGTTGACGGTCGGCCAGTGCAGCCCGTCCGGCAGGCTCCAGGCGCCGCTCGACAGCACCCGCAGGCCATGGTCGCGGACGTCGAGGTCGACCACGCCCTTGGTGCCGACCACCTCGGTCCGGGCCCAGATGCCGGTCGGGATGTCGCTCGGCAGCGACCAGCCGAAATAGAGCTGGCCGACCATGCCGTTCGACATGTCGCAGGTGGTGAAGATGGCGTCCTCGGACCGGATTCCGAGGCTGGGCATCAGCTTCGAGACGGCGCGTGAATAAACCCGGGTGACGTCGGCGCCGCTGATCCATTGCAGCGCGTCGACATCGTGCACGCCGAGATAGAAGCAGACGCTGGAGGACCCGTTCATGCGGGTGCCGATGTCGCGCACCGTGAACCGGCCGGACGAGGCGTGGATCGGGTCGCCGATCTTGCCGGCCCGCACCGCCTCCGCCGCCTGCACGTAGCGCGGGTCGAAGCGCAGGATATGGGCCACCAGCAGGCGGCCGCCCTTCTTCTCCGCCGCCGCCATGGCCTGCGCCGCCTCCAGCGTGTGCGCCATCGGCTTCTCGACCAGCACCGGCTTGCCGGCCTCCAGCAGGGCGCAGGTGACGTCGCGGTGCAGCGCGTCCGGCAGCGCCACGACATAGGCGTCGGAGGCATCGGCGGCTAGCGCCGCATCGATGTCGGGGAAGTGCCGGGCGCCGTACTGGTCGGCGGTCTTCCGGCCGAGCTCCGCCGACAAGTCGATGATCGCCGACAGGGTCGCCGTCTCCAGCCCGGCGATCGCCTGGGCGTGGAACTGCCCCATGAAGCCGGCGCCGACGATGGCCAATCTCATCCTGCTCATCCCGCTACCCTCTCCTGTCTCGTCAGGCGTTGCGCCTCGGCGCTGCGGCCGAAGGCCAGTGCCATCACCTCGGTCTCGGTCGCGCCGCGCGGCAGCTCGCCGGCGGTGCGGCCCTCATGCATCACCACGATGCGGTCGGCGACGCCCAGCACCTCGGGCAGCTCGCTCGACACCATCAGGATCCCGGCGCCCTGCGCCTTCAGCTCGGCGATCAAAGCGTGCAGCTCCGACTTCGCGCCGACATCGACGCCGCGCGTCGGCTCGTCCAGCAGCAGCACCCGCGGGCGGGTGGCCAGCCATTTGCCGATCACCACCTTCTGCTGGTTACCGCCGGAGAGATCCCCGACGCGCTTGCGCGGATCGGGCGGCCGGACGCCGAGCTGCCGGATCAGCCGCCCGGCCTCGGCCGCCAGGGCCGAAGGCCGCACCAGGCCCAGCGCGGATCTGGTGCGGATCCAGGCCAGGGTGACATTGTCCTGGACCGACATCGGCCCGACGAAGCCTTCGAGATGCCGGTCCTCAGGCACATAGGCGACGCCCAGCGCATTGGCCCGACGGGAATCGCCGGCCGGCAGGTCGGCGCCGCCGATCCGGATCGTGCCGGCGCGATGGGCGGACAGGCCGGCGATGCAGCGCATCACCTCGGACCGGCCGCTGCCCATCAGCCCGGCCAGCGCCACCACCTCGCCGGCATGCACGGTCAGGCTGGCCGAGCGCAGCAGCCCGCTATCGGCGATGTCCTCGACCGCCACCAGCAGCTCGCCACGCGGCACCGGCCGGTGCGGGAAGACATTGCCGATGTCGCGGCCGACCATCATCCCGATCAGAGCCGGCTCGTCGAGGTCGCGGATCGCGCGGTCGCCGACGAATCGGCCGTCGCGCAGCACCACGGCGCGGTCGGCCAGGGTGAAGATCTCCTCCATCTTGTGCGAGATGTAGAGGATGGCGCAGCCGATCCCCTTCATCCGGCCGATCAGCTCGTAGAGCCGATCACGCTCGCGGGTCGACAGGGCGCTGGTCGGCTCGTCCATGATCACCAGCCAGGCCTCGGACAGCATCGACTTGGCGATCTCGACCATCTGGCGCTGGCCGACGGTGAGGGTGCCGACCCGGACGTCGGGCCGGAGGCCGAGACCGAACTGGTCGATCACCTCCTGCGCCTTGCGCCGCATCTCGGCCCGGCGCAGGGCGATGATGCCGGGCTCGCGCCCCAGGAACAGATTCTCGGCCACGGTCAGGTCGGGCACCAGGCTGAAATGCTGGTGGATCACGGCGATGCCGGCGGCCGCCGCCTCGGCCGGGGTGCGCAGCCGCACCGGCCTTCCGTCCAGGATCAGCCCGCCCTCGTCCGGCTGGTGCACGCCGGACAGGCACTTGACCAAGGTCGACTTGCCGGCGCCGTTCTCGCCCGCCAGCGCCACCACCTCGCCGGCGCGGATGTCGAAGGCCACGCCCTCCAGCGCCTTGACGCCGGGGAAGAGCTTGCCGAGGCCGACGATGCGCAGCTCGTGCCGGTCCAGCCGGCGCGGCACGGCCTGGGCCGCCTCCTCCGCCGTATGGGCGGCGCGGCTGCGGCGGCGCCACTTCGCCACGGTCGCGGCCAGCCGGTCACGCTGGCTCAGCAGCACCGCAAACAGCACCAGCCCGCCGGTGACGATGTAGATCGCCTGCTGCGGCACCTGCAGGAAGGACAGGCCGGTGTTGATGGCGCCGAGCAGCAGCGCGCCCAGCGCCGTGCCGGTGACGCTGCCCTCGCCGCCCGACAGCTTGGTGCCGCCGACGATGGCGGCGGTGATCGCCGCGAATTCGAGGCCGGTGCCGGCCAGCGGCTGGGCCGAGCCGAGGCGGCCGATGATGACCACGGCGCCGAGCCCGGCCGACATGCCGGCCAGGACATAGGTCAGGGTCTGCACGGTGCGGACCGGGATCAGCGAGGCCCGGGCCGCCCCGGCATTGCCGCCGACCGCGAAGATCCAGCGGCCGAGCACCGTGCGATGCAGCAGCCCCCACCAGCAGGCGAGCAGCAGGGCCGCCAGCAGCAGCGAGGCCGGGACACCGAGGATGTCGGCGCTGCCGGCCCACAGCAAGGCGGGGCTGTCGACCGGGATGCTGGAGGCGCCGGACAGGCTGAGCGCCGCGCCCTTCCCCGCCGCCAGCGTCGCCAGGGTGGCGATGAATGGGCTGATGCCGACGGCGCTGATCAAGAGGCCGTTGACCAGCCCGATGGCGGCGCCCGCGGCCAGCGCCGCCAGGATGCCGAGCAGCGGCGACCCGGTGGCGGCATAGGCCTGGCCGGCGACGATGCCGGCGATCGCCAGGGTGCTGCCGACCGAGATGTCGATGCCGCGGGCGATGATCACTGCGGTCATGGCGAAGCCGACGATGGCGATCACCGCCGTCTGCTGGCCGATCGAGACGAGGTTGGCGAAGGACAGGAAGCCGGGCCCGGCGAGGCCGAAGCCGACCAGCACCAGCAGGATCAGCCCGGCCAGCACCAGGTCGTTGCCGAAGCCCGCGCCGGCCAGCGACAGGCGCCGCGCCGCGGCAGCATCCGCCGGTTTCGGAGGCATGGCCCGCTCTCTGCCCTTCGCCTCTCCCATCACTTCCCGACGGTCATGGCGGAGGCCGGCAGCTTCGGCCCCAGCTGCTCGGTATAGGCCTTGGCCGCCGTGGTCGCGGCCTCGGGGGTGATGTGCTCGACCTTCAGCCCCTTGCCGGCCAGCGCCTGGGCGGTGGCGTCGGAGGTGACGAAATAGGTCGGCATGTACAGGTCCTTGGGCATCGCCTCGCCCTTGGCCAGCCGCGCCGCGACGGCGATGTTCCAGTAGCCGACGCGGTAGGCGCCGGTCAGGACATCCATCACCATCGACCCGTCCTCGAGCAGCGGATGCATCTCCTCGTCGCCGTCATAGCCGGCATAGAGCAGCTTGCGGTCCATCGCCTGGGCCACGGCGCTGGCGGCCAGGCACATGGAGTCCGAGATGCAGCCCACCGCTTTCAGGTCCGGATAGGTGGTCAGCCAGGTCTGGGCCGCGTCGGTGGCCTTGGCCGAATCCCAGCCGGTGGGCTGGATGCCGACCAGCTTGATGTTCGGGAACTCCTTGGCCAGGGTCTCGGTGAAGGCCTTCTCGCGGGTGTCGGAGACGAAGTTGCCGCGGGTGCCGACCAGGAGGCCGACCTCGCCTTCGCCGCCCAGGGTCTGGCCCAGCGCCCGGGCCACCATCGACATGTTCTCCTGATCCGGATACAGGGTCGATGTGTTCCAGCCGCCCTCGACCTTGTTGCCCATGGTGATCACCGGGATCTTGGAGGCCTCGGCCTTTTTGATCACCGGCAGCAGGGCGTTCTTGTCCAGCGGGTCGACCAGGATCGCGTCGACCTTCTGGTTGATGAAGTTCTCGATGATGGCGACCTGCTTCTCCAGGCTGCCCTCGGCGCTCTGCCAGGTCGTCTTGACGCCGTAATCCGTGGCCGCGGTGTCGCCCGCCTCCTTCATCCGCACGAAGAAGGAGTTCTGCAGGTCGATGGCGGCGAGGCCGAGCACCGGCTCGGCGGCGGATGCGAGGCCCGACAGGGCCAGGGTGAGGGCCACGCCCGACAGCACATGCTTGATCATTGCTCTTGTCCTCCTGTGAAGCCTCGGTTTGCATTGTTCTTGTTGGGAGGGCACAGCCCTCCGGGCTTTGCCCCCGGGCCCCGCGTTCAGGCGGCGAGGCCGTCCGTTCCCGCGCCACAGACCAAGCCGCACACGATTTCGTCGTCGCGCGGCACCACCCGGCCGGATTGCAGCGCCGCGACCGAGGCGGCGCCGCTGAGATCGGCGGCGAGGCCGAGCTCGAACCACAGCCAGCGTGCCGCGCGCTCCATGTCCCGGTCCTCGATCAGCACCACCTCGTCGACGGTGTCGCGGATGATGTCGAAGATGCGCGGATCGGTGCGGCCACAGGCCATGGTCGGCACCGCCGTGGTGACGGCGTCCAGCGTCACCACCTGACCCGCGTCAAGGCTGGCGCGCAGGGTCGGGGAGCCGACCGGCTCGATGCCGACGATCCGCGCCTTCGGCTGGAGCGCACGGATCGCCGTCGCCATGCCGGCGGCCAGGCCGCCGCCGCCGATCGCGATCAGGAACAGGCTGGCTTCGGGCAGGTCCTCGGCAATCTCCAGCGCCACCGTGCCCTGGCCGGCGACGACCTCCGGATCGGCGAAGGGGTGGAAATAGACGGCGCCGGCCTCCTCGGCAAAAGCGCGGGCGGCGCGGTCGGATTCGTCCCACACCGAGCCTTCGATCCGGACCTCGGCGCCCCAGCCGGCCAGCTTGGCGCGCTTGGCTGGCGACGCGTTGCCGGGCAGGAAGACGGTGGTCCTCGCCCGGGCGAGATGCCCGGCCCGCGCCACGGCCAAGCCGTGATTGCCGCCGGAGGCGGTGACGATGCCGCGGGCCAGCGTCGCCGGATCGGCGGCCAGCAGCCGGTTGGTCGCGCCGCGCGCCTTGAACGAGCCGGTGACCTGCAGGCATTCCAGCTTGAGCCACAGCGGCGCCGCCGCCGGCGCCTGCAGCAGTTGGTCGGCGCGGACCAGCGGGGTGCGCCGGACATGGCCGCGGATCCGGTCGGCGGCCGCCTCGATGTCGTGCAGCCCGATCATCCGAGGCTCCCGCGATAGGGCGAGGCGACGACCAGGCAGCAATTGCCCGGCCGCACCCGTCCCGGCTGGCGGCGGGCATAGACGATGCCGTCGGCGCCGTAGCGCAGCTCGGCCGGCGCACGGCCAGGATCGTGTAGGAAATGGATGCGTCCTGCCGGCTGCCCGGCCCGCACCTCCGCGCCGTTGCGGTGGTGGGGCTCGAACACCCCGTCGTCGCCGGCGAGGACGTAGGAGGCGGCACCCGTCACCTCATAGACCTTCGGATCGGCGCGGCGTGGCGCGGCGAAGGACGGGTCGAGCACGCCGAGATGGGCCAGCACGCTGCGCACGCCGCGGCGGCAGATGTCGAGCGCGTCGAGCGACACCGTCCCCGCCCCCGCCATCTCGGTGCCGACCACGGTCAGCCCGGCGGCGACGGCGGCGGCGGTGGCGGTGCGCGGCTCGCCCAGATTGTCGACCACCACGGTGATCGGCGCGTCGAAGGCCAGCGCGGCGTCGATGTTGCGCCGCTGATGCGCCGAGTCGGCCGCCGGCTCGACGATCGCGCTGGGCAGGATGTCGAGCGACGAGCCGCCGGAATGGAGGTCGAGGAAGGCGTCGCCGCGCGGCAGCAGCACGTCCTGCACATAGGCCGAGATCTGCCGGGTGATGGTGCCGGCCGGGTCGCCCGGAAAGGTGCGGTTGAAGTTCAGCCCGTCGACCGGCGAGGTGCGCTTGCCCGCCACCACCGCCGGCAGGTTGATCGCCGGGATCAGGATCAGCCGCCCCTGGATCGTGCCGGGGTCGAGGTCGCGGATGATCTCGCCGAGGGTGATCGGCCCCTCGTACTCGTCGCCGTGGTTGCCGCCCTCGAGGATCACGGTCGGGCCGGTACCGTTGGCGATCACCGCCAGCGGGATGCGCACCGTGCCCCAGGCGTCGTCGTCCGGCGATTGCGGGATGTGGAAGAAGCCGACCTGCCGGCCTGGCTTGTCGAAGTCGATGTCGGTGAACGCCGTGCTGCGCCGCACCGTCGGCCCGGCTCTGCTCGATCCCACCGCCACGGTCTCGATGCTTTCCACGCTGCGCCTCCTGCGGGCAGTCTCGGCCGCCGTTGGGAGAACGCTAGGGTTGTTTTGCTGATGGTGTCAACATCATATATAAAACATTCATCGGAACGCCGGCGGCGGCGATACAGTCCCGCCCCGGACTCGCTCGGGATCGCTTGGGGGTTGAAGGTGACGGAGAAGAAGGCGGCCTATTCGGCGCCGGCGCTGGAGAAGGGCCTGGACATCCTGGAGCTGCTGGCCAGCCGGGACGAGCCGCTGTCGCTGACCCGGATCGCCGACGAGCTGGGCCGGTCGAAGAGCGAGATCTTCCGCATGGTGATGGTGCTGCTGGAGCGGGACTACCTCGCCCGCGATCCGGCCAGCGACGACCTGACCCTGACCAACCGGCTGTTCTCGCTGGGGCTGCGCACGCCGCGGGTGCGCAACCTGGTGACCGAGGCGGTGCCGGTGATGAACGCGCTGGCGGCAGAGACCGGCCATTCCGCCCATCTGGTGGTGCTGTATCGCGGGCGAACGGTGGTGCTGGCCTCGGTCTCCGGCGAGCCGGACATCAGCTTCACCCTCAATCTCGGCTTCAACCGGCCGGCGGTGGACGCCACCTCCGGCCAGGTGATCGTCGCCTTCCAGCCGCCGGAGGTGCAGCAGCGACTGATCCGCGAGAGCCTGCCGCAGGCCCAGGGCCGGGTGACCGAGGAGGAGCTGCGGGCATCGCTGGACGGCATCCGCGGCCGCGGCTTCGAGCTGCATGAGAGCCGGGACTTCGTCGGCCTGACCGACATCTGCTGCCCGATCCTCGACCGCGGCGGCCATGCCGTCGCCAGCATCATCATCACCTGCATCAAGCGCCACGGCCAGGAGGCCCGGCTGATGGACGCCCTCGATGCTCTGAAGCGCGCTTGCGCCATAATCAGCCAGGCCGCGGCCTGACGGCGGCCGGCGCGGCGTTGTGATACGGGCTTGCGCATCGCTGAATTATCGATATCGTTATCAATATCGATAATTCGAGTCAGGGATGCAGATGCTCGCCATCGCGCAGGACGGCATGCGGCCCGGCAAGAGCGCGGAGGTCTTCGACGGCCTCAAGCGCATGATCATGCTGGGCGAGGTCGAGCCCGGCGTGGCCCTGCTCGAGCTGGAGCTGGCGCAGCGCTTCCAGTGCAGCCAGGGCACGGTGCGCGAGGCGCTGCTGGCGCTGCAGGAGGAAGGGCTGGTGCATCGTCTGCCGCACCGGGGCACGCGGGTCGCCGACTGCACCGAGGACGAGGCGGTCGAGATGTTCCGGCTGCGCCACGGCATCGAGACCCGCGGCATCGTCCGCGCCTTGCGCCGCCCTGACCCCGCCTTGCTGCCGGACCTGACCGCCCTGATCGAGGGCATGGAGGCGAAGGCGCTGGCCGGCGACGAATACGGCCAGACCGAGCTGGACCGCGCCTTCCACCGACGGCTGTTCCGGGCCGCCGGCCTGCCGGCGGTCGAGCCGCTGCTGCACCGCTGCATCCTGCACAACCACCGCTTCAAGATCACTCGCAGCGGCGAGCGGCGCGACCTGATGGCCACCGCCCGGCGGCACTGGACCATCGTCGAGGCGCTGACGGCGCGCGACGAGGCCGCGGCCGTCGCCGCCATCGGCCATCACATCGAGACCATCGTCGATGTCGGCCCGTCGATCTTCGGCACGGCCGCGGAGGGCCGCACGGCATGACCGGCTTCGATCCGGACGACGCCCCGAACCCGGAGATGGCGGCGATCATGGCCCGGCTGGCCGCCGAGGACGGGCACCTGCCGGACCCGATGACGCTGCCGGCCGCAGAAGGCCGGGCGCAGGCGGAGGCGGGCAATGCCCGCTGGAACCGGGACCTGCCACCGATGGAGACGGCCGAGCTGACGCTGCCCGGCGGCATCGCCCCCCGCCCGGCCCGGCTGTTCCGGCCGCCATCGGCGCGCGGCGCGATCCTCTACATCCATGGCGGCGGCTGGGCCTTCTGCAGCCTCGACACCCATGACCGGGCGATGCGCTGCCTGGCCGAGGCGACGGGCATGGCGGTGATCGGCATCGATTACCGCCTGGCGCCGGAACACCCCTACCCCGCCGGGCTAGACGATGCCGTGGCGGCCTGGCGGGCGCTGCCGGAGGTGCTTGGCCTGTCCGGCCCGGTCGGCGTCTCGGGCGATTCCGCCGGCGCCAACCTGGCGCTGGCGCTGATGCTCCGCGAGCAGGACGCCGGCCGGCGGTCGCCGGAGTTCGGGCTGCTGTTCTACGGCGTCTATGCCGTCGACCACGACACCGAGTCCCATCGGCGCTTCGGTCCCGGCGGCTACGGGCTGACCACCGCGAAGATGATCCGGTACCGCGACTGGTATGCGCCCGATCCCGCCACCTGGGGAGAGCCGACGGTCTCGCCGCTGGCCGCATCGGACGCCGCGCTGGCGGCGCTGCCGCCGCTCTATCTCAACGCCGCCGGGCTCGACCCGCTGCTCGGCGACACGCTGGCGCTCGGGGCCCGGCTGCGGGCGCTGGGCCGGGCCGATCCGGCGCGGGTGCATCGCGGCGTCATCCACGGCTTCATGCAGATGACGGGCGCGCTGGCGGAGGCCCGAACAGCCTTCGCCGAAGCCGGGGCCTGGGCCCGGCGCTTCAACGAAAACGCATAAACGGAGGAGGAGACGTCATGAGGAAGATGCGAGGAGCGGCCCTGGCCGCGCTGCTGGCGCTGGCCGCCGGGACGGCCCAGGCCGAGAGCACGGTCCGCTTCTGGTACCATTTCGACAATCCGGACAATCCGGTGGCCGATCTGGTCGCCAGGTTCGAGGCGGCCAATCCGGGGATCAAGGTCGAGGCCGAGAACATCCCCTGGAACAGCTATTACGACAACCTCTACACCGCCATCGCCGGCGGCAACGCGCCGGACGCGGCGATGGTGAAGCTGTTCGCCCAGCCGCGGCTGGTGGAGATGGGGGCGCTGGAGCCGATCGACGACCGCGTCGCCGGCTGGGACGGCAAGGCCGACCTGCAGGACGACCTGCTGAAGATCAATAGCGGGCCGGACGGCAAGCAGTACTACCTGCCGGTCCAGTATGTCGTCTCCTACCTCTACTACCGCGCCGATCTGTTCGCCGAGGCCGGGCTGCAGCCGCCGAAGACCTGCGAGGACTTCGCCAAGGCGGCGAAGGCGCTGACCCGCGACACCAATGGCGACGGCCAGCCGGACATCTGGGGCTTCGGCTTCCGCGGCGGCAAGGGCGGCTATGACCATTGGGGACCCTTCGTGCTGTCGGCCGGCGCCAAGTTCGAGAAGGGCGGGCTGACCAGCCAGCAGGTGGTCGCCGCCAACAATTGGCTGGTCGATCTCTACCGCAACCAGAAGCTGTTCCCGCCCTCGGCCCCGAATGACGGGTTCCAGGAGATCATCGCCGCCTTCCAGCAGGGCCGCACGGCGATGACGATCCACCACATCGGTTCCTCCGCCGGCATGGTGAAGGCGCTGGGCGACAAGGTCTCGGCCGTGCCGGTGCCGGAGTGCAACGGCGGCCGCTGGACCTCCTATGGCGACGAATCCCTGGCCGTGCTGTCCTCGGCCGAGGACAAGGACGCGGCCTGGAAATGGATCGCCTTCCTGGCCAGCGGCGACGCCAATGTCGAGTTCAACAAGGCGACCGGCCAGCTGCCGGTGACCAAGAGCGGCGCGGCGAACTGGACGCTGCACGAGAAGCGCTTCGTCGACGCCACGGTGCACTCCCTGCCCTTCGCCCACAGCCTGCCGGCTGTCTCGCAGACCGCGGATTTCGTCAACACCGTGTGGCCGGCGGCGATGCAGCGGGCCCTGACCGGCGAGATCACGCCGGAGCAGATGATGCAGGAGATCGAGCAGCTCTACGCCCCTTGAGGCGAGGACGGGATCGATGTCGATGACCCTGGCGACGGCACGGAGGGCTACGGCCCGCGGCAAGGCGCGGACCCGGATCCTGCCCTATGTGCTGCTGAGCCCGGCGGTGCTGGTCACGCTGCTGATCGTGTTCCTGCCGATGCTGCAGGCGCTGGTGCTGAGCCTGCACGACTTCGTGCTGTTCCGGCCGACCCAGATGCCCTTCGCCGGGCTGGGCAACTTCGCCAAGGCGCTGGCCGACCCGGTGTTCTGGACCTCGCTGCAGCACACCGCGCTCTGGGTCGGGATCACGGTCCCGGCCCAGCTGCTGCTCGGCCTCGTCACCGCGCTGCTGCTGAACCAGCGCTTCTGGTGGCGGCCGCTGGCCCGGGCGGTGGTCATCATCCCCTGGGCCTTGCCCAGCGTCGTCATCGCCCTGATGTGGCGCTGGATCTACGACCCCAACGCCGGGGTGCTGAACGACGTGCTGGTGCGCCTGGGCATGCTGCAGGGCGCCTTCCCCTGGCTGGCCGATCCCGGCACCTCGCTCTATGCCATCATCCTGACCCTGACCTGGCAGGGCTTCCCGTTCTTCGCGGTGATGATCCTGGCCGGGCTGCAGGCGGTGCCGCGCGACCTGTACGAGGCCGCGGCGATCGACGGCGCCACGCCCTGGCAGCAGTTCTGGCGCATCACCCTGCCCTCGATCGCCGGGGTGATCGCGACCGCGGCGCTGCTGCGGCTGATCTGGGTCGCCAACTCGATCGACGTCATCTTCGTCATGACCGGCGGCGGCCCGGGCTACGCCACCCACACCCTGCCGCTCTATGCCTTCATCAAGGCCCGGACCAATCTCGATTTCGGCTACGGCTCGGCCCTGGCGGTGATCTTCACCCTGCTGCTCGCCGGCTTCGTCCTGGTCTATCTGCGGCGCACCACGAGGGCCATGGACTGATGGTCACCCGCAGCTCCCCCTGGCGCCGGGCCGCCCTGATCCACCTGCCGATGCTGCTGATCGCGGTCTTCGCGCTGGGCCCCTATCTGTGGATGGCGCTGACCTCGCTGACGCCGCCGGACGACATCGTCGGCCGCGGCGTCGCCGCCGACCCGTCGGCCTGGACCACCGCCAGCTACGAGCGGCTGTTCGGCCGCACCAGCTTCCTCCTGAACATGGGCCACAGCCTGATCGTGGCGCTGGGCACGGTCGCGGTCGGGCTGACGCTGAGCGTCACCGCCGCCTATGCCTTCTCGCGCTTCCGCTTCGCCGGGCGCCGGCTGCTGATGCTCCAGTTCCTGGTCATCAACATGTTCCCGGTCGTGCTCTTGATCCTGCCGCTGTTCGTGCTGATGCGGCGGCTGGGGCTGCTCGACTCCCACATCGCGCTGATCATCGCCAACGCCACCGTCGCCATCCCCTTCGCCATCTGGATGATGACGAGCTACATCGACGCCATCCCGAAGAGCCTCGACGAGGCGGCGATGACCGACGGCTGCTCGCGGCTCGGCGCGCTGTGGCGGGTGATCCTGCCGCTGTGCGGCCCCGGCCTGGTGGCGACCGGCATCTACATCTTCATCACCGCCTGGAACGAATATCTCTACGCCCTGACGCTGGGCGGCCGCAGCGTCCGCACCATGACCGTCGCGATCCAGACCCTGATCGGCGAGTACCAGATCGAATGGGGCCTCTTGACCGCCGGCGGCGTGGTCGGCGCCCTGCCCGCCACCATCCTGTTCCTGCTCGTCCAGAAACGCCTGATCGGCGGCCTGACCCAAGGCGCCGTGAAGGGATGACCGACCCTCGACCGAAAGTGACCCCCTCCATGCCGAACCCGATCGGCCTGATCTCCATGCAGGTCGCGCGCCCCTTCACCGCCGAGCATTTCGGCTGGTTCGAGCGGATCCGCGCCATGGGCTACGACTTCATCGAGCTCCTGGTGCCGGAGCCGGGCGAGCTCGACCTCGCCGAGACCCGAAGGGCGCTGGCCGGCGCCGGCCTGTCCGTCGTCCTCGCCGCCCGGGTCAACCTGCAGCGCAACCTGACCGGCGACGATGCCAGCGCGCGAGAGGCCGGGGTCGACTACCTGCGCTATGCCGCCGACTGCGCCGAACAGCTCGGCGCCCGCATCGTCGGCGGCCCGCTCTACGGCAACCCGCTGGTCTTCGCCGGCCGGCCGCCGGCGCCGGTGCCGGAGGATCTGCGCCTGCGCCGGCAGGACTGGTGCGTCGACGGGCTGCGCCGGGCCGCCGACGCCGCCCGCGACCATGGGGTGGTGCTGGCGGTCGAGCCACTGAACCGGTTCGAGACCGACATCCTGTGCACCACGCGCCAGGGGCTGGAGCTGATCGACCGGGTCGGCCGGCCGGAGGTGCGGCTGATGCTCGACACCTTCCACATGCATATGGAGGAGGCGGACATCGCCGAAGCGATCCGCCTGGCCGGCGACCGCTTCGTCCATTTCCAGGCCAATGAGAACCATCGCGGCTTCGTCGGCACCGGCGCCACCGACTGGGTGGCGGTGGCGCGGGCGCTGGCCGATGCCGGCTATGAAGGGCCGATCTCGGTCGAGCCGTTCCGCCGCGACGACGACCGCTTCGGCGTGCCGATCGCGCAGTGGCGGCCGCCGCATGAGGACGAGACCGCGAAGCTGACGCAGAGCCTGGCCCTGCTGCGCGGCGCGCTGGCGATGGGGGGATATCGGCGATGAAGATCGGCTGGATCGGCTGCGGCACCCATGCGAGCCAGATGCTGCTGCCGCAGCTGACGCGGCACGACGTCGAGCTGGCGGCGCTGTGCGATGTCGACGCCGCCGCCCTGGCCCGCGCCGCCCGCCAGTTCGGCGTTGGCGCGACCTATGCCGACCACCGCGACCTCTTGGCCCATCCCGGGCTGGACGCGGTCGGCATGGCGGTCGGCCCGGCGGCGCACCACGCCATCGGCCTCGCCGCTTTGGCCAAGGGGCTGCCGGTGTTCATGGAGAAGCCGCCCGGCGGCAATCTCGCCCAGGCCGAGGAGCTGCTGGCGGCATCGGAGCGCGCCGGCAAGCCGCTGGTGCTCGGCTTCATGAAGCGCTGGTCGATCGGCAACCGCATCGCCGGCAACATCGTCCGCGGCGGCGAGTTCGGCCCGGTGCTGGGCTTCTACGGCTCCTACATGACGGCGCCGACCTATTTCCGCGGCGCGGTCGACTATTCGGGATTCTTCCTGCACCACTGCGTCCACTACATGGACCTGCCGGCCTTCCTGGCGGCCTCGCCGATCCGCGAGATCTCGGCCCGCAAGGTCGAGAACGGCCCGGGGCGGCTGCTGATGCACATCGCGCTGGGCTTCGACAGCGGCGCCATCGGCACCGTGGTCATGGGCACGGTGCAGTCGCGCGGCACGCCGATGGAGTTCGTCCAGATCATGGGCGACCACCGCCGGCTGGAGGTGCGCAACGTCATCGACGTGACCTATTACCGCGACCCGGCCTTCAAGACCCATGACCTCGGCGCCACCCTGTCCGGCGGCGAGGACGCGCTGACCTGGTCGCCCAACTTCACCGCCGCCGCCAACGAGGACGTGAAGGGCTACCACGCTTTGCTGGAGGTGACGCTGAAGGCCTTCCGCGGCGAGGCGGCCGACGACGCCCCGACGATCCGCGACGGCGTCACCGCGATGCGGCACCTGGAGACGCTGCGGCGGCAGGTCGAGGGGTAAGGCTGCTCCATCCGGCTTGAGCGACCTTTTCAGAATGTCTCTTGGGCCATTTTTGGGGGCCAGAAAAGGCATCGGCCGAAAGAGAAATGGAGTCCCCCCTCCCCTCGCGGGAGGGGGATAGGGGGAGGGGGTTTTCGCCGTCAAGACTGGCCTGGACTCTGGCGATCCGGCTCTGACCGAGGGGCCTGTTCTCTGCCCGTTCGCGCGCGGACGCGCGCAGCCCCTCCCCCTGCCCCCCTCCCGCAAGGGGAGGCGGGACAAGAAAAGGAACGGGCGTCAGCTATTTTGAAAAGGTCTCGCTTGAGCGGCGGCGGCGCTCAGCTGCTGTCGAGCAGGGCCTCGGGGCCGTTCTCGAGGCAGATGTTGGAGTGGAGGTCGATGGCGAGGGAGCGGCAGAGGCGGACCGTGGCCTTCTCGGTGCTCGCGGTGTCGAGCAGCGTGTCGATGTCGGGCTCCTGCAGTCGCGCCGCCAGCCCGGCCTTGAGGTCGGCGATCCGGGCGGGGTCGGCGCACTCGTCGATGGCCTCTTCGACCATGGCGACGACCGCGGCCCGGCGGCTGTCGCGCTCGGCCCGGATCTCTTCCGGGCTGCCGGCCGGCAGGCCCGGGCGGCCATTCTCGTAGCGCGGCTGGTAGCGGCGCCATTGCCGGACCAGGCCGAGGCCGCAGACCAGCCCGGCCACGACCGACGAGACCGGGCGGTCCTCGACCGGGTCGTCCTTGTCGAAATAGAGGTTGGCCATCGCCTCGCAGTACGGTTCCCTGAGGGCGGCGGAGCGGGCGAGGTCGGTGCCGCGGTCGGCCCCGATCAGGCGGTCGATGACGTCCTCGACCTCCTCCCGGTGACGGGCGCGGCGAGCCTCGCGGCCGCCGTCGCGGGTGCAGAGATCCTGCACGGCGCGGGCGCGCTGGGCCAGGGTCTGGCGCACCAGATGGGCATAGCGGGCGAAGGCGAGACCTGGGTCTGCGGCCGGCGCCTCGGCCGGCGCAGCCGCAGCCTTGGGCTGGGCTTCGGCGGCCTGGGCGGCGAGGGCGCGGGCGCCGGCCGTCTCGGCCAGCTGCATGCCGATCTCGGCCAGGCGCGTGAGCATCTCGCACTGCTGCAGCGTGCAGCCGCGGCCATAGGCCTGAACGTCGAAATCGGCGGGGATCTCCTTCATGGAACGTATCATGAACGAGTCGCGCAGGCGAGCGCAATGAACATTGTGTTTACTGATTTGGCGGAACCAGTTTGGTTGCGCATTCGGGCCGGCCGGCGGGTGCGCGGCTGGCTCACCGATCTGCTTCGCTCATCAGAGCCACGTCAAAATGTGCACTGTCGCTGCAATTTCTCACAGACGGGCAACCGCTGACCATTTTCAGCTATTGCGGACGCCTCCCGCCGCAGACCTATTAAGACGGTAGCTCTATGTGCTCATGCTGCTGGAACAGCGGAATGCAACACAGACGAAAGATGAGCCAGCATGCATATATCGCGTCCGCACTGTATGGGCTGCCATCGTTGAGAAGGCCGTGTGCCAACGCATGGCGAAGGCTCGGGCCCGGCTTTGATAGAAACACATTATCAATATCGGCCGTGATGGCTTTGCCGAAAGTCTCATCCCAACTCTGGGCGCATTTGTTCGAAGAGAGCCGAAATTGTTCGATCTTCCTGGGTTTGCTTTGCATCATCGAACGTAGTGACATCGTGCCCTCTGGTCTTCAGGACATGGCGGAGTGAGTTCTCCAGCAACGGCGTAAGGATGTAGAGAGCGCTAACAAAGTCCCCCTGGAAGAAACGCGTAAAGCCTCGACTATAAGTCCCCCACAAATCATGAGGCACAAATGGGCTGTGCCGGAGCAGTGATTCGAATATGTCTTGGCCGACATAGAAACGATCCACGATAATTTGCCGTGCCACCTGCACTTCGCCCGTCACAAAGATGCCCCCGCGAAGACTACGTGGGAGGCAGATTTAGGCCCTGCATTCTGCAAGAACACCTCGATTTCTGCCGCAACCTGGCTGGGATCGGAAACGTTGAGGTCCAGGTCCATCTCGCAGAACCAAAGCACCGGAACAGGATTTTTCCCCCTACCGGCCCGATCTCGAAGTAGCGGCACGAGCTTGCGGGCGGCGACAGCTTCATCACTATCCCAACCAACGGTGCGGCTAATGGTCAGAGCGCGACGAAGCGAGTCGCGAGCTACCAACCCCAGCATAGGGTCATCATCTGGGTCAGAGTACTCTTTGAGCTGACCCGAGCCGAGACGTTCGACAATCTCCACGTATGACTCGACTGCGGCCTTTCCCAAGCCGTACCGCTTGCGCTCAAGAAGCCAGCATACGTCGCTAAGACGGGCCCTCAGGACAACATTCTTCGTCCGTGCCGCAGCATCGGCCAGGACCGCAAGCGAACCTCCGCGAAAGTCTTCCGGTATTGACGACCGCGTGTCACCAACGACCATCTTCGCGCCGTAGGGCGCATGACGATCCTCAGGCTTAAAGTGAAAATCAGTCACGGCCGAGAGCATTGCAAATACCCTAGCAGCAGGAGCCGCCAATTCATCATCCAGGTTCTCGTGCAACTTTGATGCGTCAAAATACGCTCGACTCAGATCGCGACAATCCGCCAAGTCGTTATCCGCAATGGGCCCCTCAAAATCGAGATCCAGGATATCGTCAACCGTTGCTTGCAGCCAAAGAGGTTTTTCTTCTATCTCTTGCTGAATTCCAGCATCTCCTTTGTCTTTTCCCATCGTATGTACCTATTATCAATGAAATTGAACTTTATCGATATTACAGAATTACGTCGTGTGCGAAATTCGCTCCCGCCGAGGCAGGAAATTGCAGGGTCTATCAACCGCGGACGAGGCGAAAATGTGGCTTTGAAACCATTCTCGACCTTACGACGGCTGGCTTCTGCTTGCCAAATGAATCAGACCCTCCCAGGCCTGGACTGCACCCCTGGACTGAGACAGAAAAATTGGGGTGACATGGGTGATCGAAGGCTGAAAGGGGGAGGGGGTTTTCTCAGCTCGAACTGGCCTGGACCCTGGATCTATCCGCCAGCGTCGGGGTTCTTTGCCCATTCGCGCGCGGACGCGCGCAGACCCCTCCCCTGCCCCCCCCCCCCCAAGGGGGGGGGGGGGTAAAAAAGCGCGGGGGC
>NZ_JASATH010000027.1:0-58441 GCF_038440215.1 Inquilinus sp. OTU3971
GGGCCCCGGCGCCGGGGCGGGGGGCCCCGCCCGGGGCCACCCGCCGCCGGCCGGGGGGCGCGCACGGGGCGCCCCCGGCGGCGCCCGCGGCCGCCGGCCCCGGACGGGCGACGAAGGCGGCCCGGCCGCGGTCGTAGCGGGCGCCGGTCTCATAGGAAGAGAGATCGTCGGGGGCCGCGAGCAGACCGCGCTCTCCGAGCACCGCCCGCAGGGCTTCCAGATGGCTGGCCGTGTCGTTCACTCGCGCAGGCTCTCCCGGCGCAGGCCCGGGCGGCGACCGGCCTCCCTGCCGGTCGGGCCCGCCCCGCATGGCGGATTCAGGCGACCAGGGCCGCCATCTCCCGACTCTGCGTTGTCACCACCCAACATGTCAACTTATGCTTTTTTCTGGACAAGCCAATCTCTGGCGATCATGCAAAAGACCGCCAACATATTGATTTATATATAAGAAATATCTCCAATATCCTCGCCCGTCGGCCGACCAAGCACCTGACAACCCTCACCGATCGGTATCCTCCAGGCTCCCACTTGTCTGGCACCCCGGTCTCCGGCCTAGGCCGCCCTAGAGGTGGATGCCGTCGAAGACGCGCTCCTGCGCATTGCGGATATGGGCCTGCATCGCCTCGCGCGCCTTGATCGCGTCGCCGTCCCGGATCGCCTCGTAGACCGCCGCGTGCTCGCGCTGGACCATCGCCAAATGCCCGGCCGAATGCAGCACCGAAAAGCTGCGCGCCAGGTCGATGACGTAGTCGAGATGCGGCCGCACGGCGGCAAGCGCCGCCTCGAAATACTGGTTCTGCGTGGCCCGGGCGATCGCGGTGTGGAAATCGCTGTCCTGCTGCACGCCGATGCTGCCGGTCTGGATTGCCTGGTCGATCGCGTCGAGTTCCTTCTTCACCGCGGCCAGCAGCGCCTCGTTCCGGTTCAGGGCGGCGGCGTAGGCCACCTCCCCTTCCAGCGCGATCCGGAATGCGTAGATGCGCCGCACATCCGAGATCGTCTGGATTCCCTGCGCGCCGTTCACCGGCCGCGGCGGCTGCGGCTCGGCGACACCGACGACGAAGCTGCCGGCGCCCTGGCGGGATTGGATCAGCCCCTCCTCGCGCAGGCGGCGCAGCGCCTCGCGCACGATCGGCCGGGACACGCCGAAGCTCTGGCTGAGCTCCTTTTCGGACGGCAGCTTGCCGTCCCCCGGAAACTGGCCGCGCTGGATGCGCCCCAGCATGTCGCCATAGAGGATATCGCTCAGTCTTGGACGTTGGGACACCGGAACCCTTTGCCGTGCTTCGGCCTGATTGTTTGCAGGCAAGATTACACGTTATGCGGAGAAGCTTAAAGCCCGGCCGTTCCGGAAAATGGCACTGCCACGCGACTCTCGGCCATCCCAGCCGCTGCAATCGGACTGCACCGCCCCGCCCACATGTCAGTTGACATGTAATTTTCAGCCAGATAGATGTCAAACCCAAGCCTGGACGACATCGGGCAAAAATCGACATCTCGGCCGCGGACGATGCCGTCCGCGCCCAAAACAGGGGATGGCACCATGGTTGGGGGTAGCCGCTGCATGACCACGACGCGCCGTGCGCTGCTGGGGGCCGGGCTGGCTTTGCCCTTCCTCTCGCTGCCGGGACGGGCCCAATCCGCCGACGGCATCCTGCGCTACGGCCTGTCGGCCTTTCCGCCCAACCTGCAGCCGTGGGTCAGCACCGGCGCCGCCGCCGGCACGGTGAAGCTGATGCTGCACCGCAGCCTGGTCACCTATGACAGCAAGGGCCAGCTGCGCGGCGAGCTGGCGGAATCCTGGTCGGTCGACGACGAGGGCGCCTGGGTCTTCAAGCTGCGCCCGGGCTGCGTCTTCCAGAACGGCGACCCGGTCACCGCCGACGACGTGAAATGGTCGATCGAGCAGATCGCCGGCGAGACCTCGACCGCCTATATGCGCACCCAGTTCCAGGGCATCGAGCGCATCGAGATCCCCGATCCGCAGACCGTCCGCCTGGTGACCAAGACGCCGTTGGCGACGCTGCCGACCTGGTTCGCCAACTACAACACCTTCGTGCTGTCGCGGAACTCGACGCCGAGCGAGCCGATCGGCGCCGGGCCCTTCCGCCTGGCCGGGCAGGAGCGCGGGACCTCGATCGAGCTCGCCGCCTTCGACAAGTTCTACAAGCCCGGCTTCCCCAAGCTGAAGGGCATCCGGTTCACCGTCTACGCCGACGAGAACCTGCGCGTCGCCGCCCTGCAGAGCGGCGATGTCGACATGATCGAATACGTCCCCTGGCAGTCGATGGGCACGGTCGAATCCGACCCGCGGCTCAGGCTCGACACGGTCGAGGGACCGTTCATGTGCGTGCTGTTCAACGCCACCCGGCCGCCTTTCGACGACCCGCGCGTGCGCCGGGCGATCGCCCATGCAGTGAAGCGCGAGGACATCGTCAAGGCCGCCTTCTTCGGCCGGGGCAAGCCGCTGGAAGGGGTGCCGATCACCGCCGGCACGCCCTGGTACGACGACGCGCTGGCGCATGGCTGGGCCTACGACCCCGCCAAGGCCAAGGCGCTGCTGGCCGAGGCCGGGCACGCGGGCGGATTCCAGACCACGCTGATGGCCACCGCCCAGTACGGCATGCACAAGGACACCGCCGAGGTGGTGCAGCAGCATCTCGCCGCCATCGGCATCCAGTGCGAGCTCCAGTTGCCCGACTGGTCGACCCGCGTCGCCCGCGGCACCAAGGGCCAGTACGACCTCGCCATCCACGGCCTGTCGGGGGACAACAACGACCCCGACGGGCTGACGGGCGTGATCGACACCTCGCTGGCGCCCACCCATGGCCGCTCCTTCGGCCTGAAGGCGCCGAAGACCGTTGATGCGCTGGCCCGCGGCCGGGCCGAGTTCGACCCGGCCAAGCGCGCCGAGATCTACAAGGAGATGCAGCGCGCCGCCCTCGAGGAGGTGCCGCTGGCCGGCCTGGCCTGGCGGTCGCAGGGCTACGGCCTGGACCGGCGCGTCGTCGGCTTTACCAACCTCCCCGGCGCCCTGACCACCTCCTCCGGCGCGATGCTCGAGGAGACCACCTTCGGATGATCCGAGCCCTGCTCCGCCGCATCGCGACCTCGCTGGCGCTCGCCTGGATCGTCGCCACGATCGTGTTCCTGGCGCTGCATATGGTGCCCGGCGACCCGGCGGAGCTGCTGCTGTCGACCGGCGGCGTCGCGCCCGACCCGGCCACGGTGGCCGAGCTGCGCGAAAAGCTCGGCCTCGACCGGCCGCTGGCCGACCAGTATCTCGACTTCCTGTCCGGCCTGCCGCGGGGCGACCTGGGCAACTCCCTGGTCGACGACTATCCGGTGGCGCAGGAGATCGCGCTGCGGCTGCCGCGCACGCTGGAGCTGATCGCCGCCGGCGCACTGCTGGCCGTAGTGTTCGGCATCCCGGCCGGGACCTATGCAGCGCTGCACCGCGGCGGCACCTTCGACCGCGTCGCCTCCGGCCTCGCCGCGCTGCTGCTGGCGGTGCCGGTGTTCGTGGTCGGCACCCTGCTGATCCTGCTGATGGCCCAGGCCCTGCGGCTGATGCCGGCCGGCGGCTTCGTGCCGCTGGCCCAGGATCCTGCGAAGCACCTGACCCTGCTGGCCCTGCCGGCGATCGCCATCGCCAAGGGCCTGACCGCGATCGTGTTCCGGATGACCCGGTCCTCGGTGCTCGACGCCCTGTCGCGCGACTTTGTCCGCACCGCCCGGGCCAAAGGCCTGTCCCCCGCCCGCGTGCTGGTGCGCCATGTGGTGCGCAACGCGCTGAGCCCGGTGCTGACCGTGCTCGGCCTGCAGATGGGCACGATGCTGGGCGGCACGGTGCTGGTCGAATACGTCTTCAACTGGCCCGGCCTGTCGACGCCGCTGCTGCACGCGGTCGAGGCGCGCGACTACCCGATGGTGGTCGGCATCGTGCTCACCGTCTCCGGCCTGTTCCTGCTGATCAACCTGGCGATGGACATGCTCTACGCCGTGCTCGATCCGCGGATCCGCGCGGCATGAGGCGCCTGTGGCTCCCCGGCGCGCTGGTCGCGGCCGTCATCCTGCTGGCGCTGCTGGCGCCGTGGCTGGGGCTGGTGGATCCGATCAAGCAGGACATCGCCCAGCGCCTGTCCGGCCCCATGCCGGGATCGCCGCTCGGGCGTGACGAGTTCGGCCGCGACGTCCTGTCCCGGCTGATCTGGGGCGCGCGCACCAGCCTGGGCGTCGCCTTCGCCGCTGCCGCCATCGCCGGCATCCTCGGCACCGCGCTGGGGCTGATCGGCGGCTGGTTCCGCGGCGTCGGCGAGCTGCTGGCGGTGCGCAGCATGGACATCATCCTGTGCTTCCCGCCGGTGCTGCTGGCGCTGCTGGTCGTCACCCTGCTCGGCCCCGGTGCCGGCACGCTGATCCTGGTCCTGTCCGTGCTGTACCTGCCCGGCTTCGCCCGGGTCACCTATGCCGAGGTGCTGTCGGCCCGCAGCCACGACTATGTCGAGGCGGTGCGCGCGCTGGGCGCCCCGACCGGCCGGATCCTGCTGCGCACCGTGCTGCCCAACATCGCCGGGCCGGTGCTGGTGCAGCTGTCGCTCGCCGTCGCCGCCGCCGTGGTGCTGGAGAGCGGCCTGTCCTTCCTCGGCCTCGGCGTGGTGCCGCCCGCCCCATCCTGGGGCCTGATGATCCGCGGCGCCCGCGCCACGATGGAGCAGTCGCCGCTGCTGCTGCTGTGGCCCTGCGCGGCGCTGAGCCTGACCATCCTGGCGATGAATCTGCTGTGCGACGCGCTGCGCGACGCGGTCGACCCGCGCACGCCGGCCGCCCGCCCCCGCTTGCGCCTGATCGACCGGGTCCTGCCCGGGCTGCCGCCGCCGGCGCGGACCGATGCCGTCCTGGACCTCCAAGGCTTGACCGTTGAGATCGCCATCCCGCGCGGAAGAATCCGGCCGGTCGAGGATGTCTCGCTGTCGGTCCGCCCCGGCGAGACCATGGCCATCGTCGGCGAGAGCGGCTCCGGCAAATCCGTCACCGCCACGGCGCTGATGGGGTTGCTGCCACCGGCGGCCCGGCCGGTCGCCGGCGCCGCCTGGCTGGGCGACCGCGACCTGCTGCGGCTGGACGAGCCGGCGCTGCGGGCGCTGCGCGGCGGCGCCATGGCCATGGTGTTCCAGGACCCGATGAGCAGCCTGAACCCGGTGCACCGCGTCGGCGACCAGGTGGCCGAGGCGATCCGGGCCCATCGCCGGATGCCGGCCAAGGCGGCGCGGGCCGAGGCGCTGGGCCTGTTCCGGCGCGTCGGCATCGCCGACCCCGAACGGCGGCTGGACGCCTGGCCGCACGAGCTGTCGGGCGGCATGCGCCAGCGCGTCATGATCGCCATGGCGCTGGCCAACCGCCCGGGCCTGCTGATCGCCGACGAGCCGACCACCGCGCTGGACGTCACCGTCCAGGCCCAGATCCTGGAGCTGCTGGCCGAGCTGCAGCGCGAGACCGGCACGGCGATGATCTTCATCACCCACAGCCTGGGCGTCGTCGCCGAGATCGCCGACCGGGTCACGGTGATGTATGCCGGGCAGGTGGTCGAGCAGGGCGACGCCGCCGCGGTCTTCGCCGCGCCCCTGCACCCCTACACCCGCGCCCTGCTGGCGGCGACGCCGGACGGCGACGGCCAGCCCGCCGGCATCCCCGGCGTGGTGCCGCAGCCCCATGCCTTCCCGGCAGGCTGCCGCTTCGCGCCGCGCTGCAACCACGCCGTCGCGGCCTGCGAAGCGGTGTCGGTGCCGCTCGACGAAGTGCGGCCGGGGCATCGGACCCGCTGCGTCCGCTGGCAGGATCTGGCGAACGGGACGGAGGCCGCGGCATGACCATCCCCTCCGCGACGCCGCTGGTCGAGGCCCGGGGCCTGTCCAAGATCTTCCACACCGGCGGCCTGTTCCGGCGCGGCCGCGCCGTCCAGGCCGTGCGCGCGGTGGATGCCGGCGTGGCCCGCGGCGAGGCGCTGGGCGTCGTCGGCGAATCCGGCTCCGGCAAGAGCACGCTGGGCCGGCTGATGCTCGGGCTGATGCCCGCCAGCGCCGGGACGGTCAGCTTCGACGGCCGGCCGCTCGGCCGGACCTCCGGCCGCGAGTGGCGGGCGTTGCGCCGGCGCATGCAGATCGTGTTCCAGGACCCCTATGGCAGCCTCGACCCGCGCCGCCGCGTCGGCGCGCAGATCGCCGACGGCCTGGCCATCCACCGCGTCGGCGATGCCGGGCAGCGCGCCGATCGCGTGGCCGGGATGCTCGAGCGGGTCGGCCTCGATTCCAGCCATGCGCAGCGCTACCCACACGAGTTCTCGGGCGGCCAGCGCCAGCGCATCGGCCTGGCGCGTGCCCTGGCCAGCGGACCGGACTTCCTGGTGGCCGATGAGCCGGTGTCGGCGCTGGACGTCTCGATCCAGGCCCAGATCGTGCAGCTGCTGGCCGAGCTGCGCCGCGACCTGGGCCTCGCCATGCTGTTCATCAGCCACGACCTGCCGGTGGTGCGCCACCTGTGCGACCGGGTGATGGTGATGTATCTCGGCCGGGTGATGGAGGAAGGCCCGGCCGAGGCCGTGTTCACCAGCCCGGCCCACCCCTACACCCGCGCCCTGATCTCGGCGACCCCGCAGCTGCGCCAGGACCGCCGCATCGGCCGCATCCTGCTGGCCGGCGATCCGCCGAGCCCATCCAACCCACCCTCCGGCTGCGTCTTCCGCACCCGCTGCGCCCATGCGCGCCCGGCCTGCGCCGAGATGGTGCCGGAGCTGCGCCCCCACGGCGAAGCCCGCCGTGTCGCCTGCATCCGGGCCGAGGAGATCGCCTGAATGACGATCCGGCCCGACCACCGACCTGCCGACGAGGAGTAAGAGCTTTGGCCGCGAAGACGGAACCGAAGGTGCATCTGGGCACCATCACGGGCGGCGAGGCCCGCGAGACGCTGGCGCAGAACCCGGTGATCCTGCTGCCGATGGGCAGCCATGAGGACCAGGGCCCGCACGCCCCGATGGGCGACTACCTGCTGGCCGAGAAGATCGCCGAGCTGGCGGCCATCCGCGCCAGCCAGCGCGGCGTCCGGACCCTGGTGGCGCCGGTGCTGCCCTATGGCGGCGTCGACTGGTTCGGCCCGATGATCGGGGGCATCGCCCTGAGCCAGGCGACGCTGACCAGCGTCATCACCGACATGGTCTCGTCGCTGCACAAGACCGGGCTGACCCGACTGGTCGTCATCAACGGCCATGGCGGCAATGTCGGGCCGATCGCCGAGGTGGCGCGCAGCCTGTACCTGCGCGACGGCACGGTGCTGCCCAGCCTGTATCTGTGGCGCATCGGCTACGGCCTCTTGCCCGGCATCGTCGGGGCCGAAAACTCCGCCAAGGTGGCCGGCCACGGCGCCGACCCGCTGACCAGCATCGGCCTGCACCTGTTCCCGGAGCTGATGCGCCCGGAGATGATGCCGACCGATAGGCCGCAGAAGCGCGACCCGGTGCTGGACCTGCCCTTCACCGGGCTCGGCACCGCCAGCTTCGACGGCGCCGAGATCGGCATGCCGAACCAGTATGACGAAGTCTACACGCTCGGCGTCGGCAAGGGCGATCCGCGGCTGTGCTCGGCCGAGACCGGCGCGGCGCTGACCGAGAAGCTGACCGAGATCTGCGCCCGCTTCGTCGCGCATTTCGCCGACAAGGTCGCGGCCTGAGGGCTGCGGGCCGTAATCAATGCCGCCCCGAACGGGGCCAACAATGGGGGCTTCCAGATGCTGACGCGCCGTCTTCTGCTCCAGACCGGGGTCGCGACCCTCGCGGCCCCGGCGATCCTCCGGGCCCAGTCGCCGGCCGGCCAGATCCGGCTGATGGCCTATGCCGACGGCACCTTCCAGGACAATTACGTCAAGACCGTCATCGAGCCGTTCCAGCAGGCCTTCCCGGGCGTCGAGGTCGCCTACGCGCCCGGCGGCACCTCGGCCGAGATGCTGGGCAATATCCGGGCCCAGAAGGCGGATCCGCAGATCGACGTCACCATCATGGACGTCACCGCCTCGAACATCGGCAATGCCGAGGGGCTGTTCGACAAGCTGAGCCCGGCCGAGGTGCCGTCGCTGGAGGAGCTGGTCCCCGAGGCCCGCGCCGCCGGCGGCGAGTTCGGCCCGGCCGTGACCTTCGACCACCTGGTGCTGGTCACCGACGCCGTGAACCTCAAGCCGCCGCTCGCCAGCCTGGCCGAGCTGTGGCGCCCGGACCTCAAGGGGCTGCTGGGGATCAGCGCCCCGCCCAACATCCAGGGCCTGGCCCTGACCGTGATGGTCGAGAAGATGCTGGGCGGCGACTACCGGCAGTCGGTCGATGCGGCGATCAAGAAGCTGGCCGAGCTGGCGCCGTCGGTGAACACCTGGAACCCCAATCCCGACGGCTATTCCCTGATCCAGAACGGTATCGTCCGCGTCGCCACCGGGTGGAACGCGCGGTCGCAGCGCAAGATCGACGAGACCCAGGGCAAGCTCGGCGCGCTGCTGCCGCCGGAAGGATCGGTGTTCCAGATCAACACCATCAACCTCACCGCCGGGTCGAAGAACCGCGCCACGGCCGTCGCCTTCATCAACCACGCCCTGTCGCAACAGGCGCAGAAAGCCTTCACCGAGCGCGTGTTCTACGCGCCGACCAACGGCAAGGCGCAGATCGACCCCAAGGTGCTGGCCCGCACCGCCATCGCGCCGGAGAACCGCAGCCGCATGATCGAGGTCGACTGGAGCGAGATCGTCAAGGTACGCGACAAGTGGAACAACCGCTGGCGCCGCGAAGTGATCTCGGCCGGCTGATCCGATGAGCTATCTCCAGCTGCAGGGCCTGGCCAAGCGCTATGGCGGCTTCGTCGCGGTCGACGACGTCACGCTGAATGTCGGACGGGGCGAGGCGGTGGCGCTGCTCGGCCCGTCCGGCTGCGGCAAGACCACGACGCTGCGGATGCTGGCCGGGCTGATCGAGCCGGATGGCGGCACCATCCGGGTCGACGGCACCGACATCACCCACGAGCCGGCGCACCGGCGCAACATGGGCTATGTGTTCCAGTCCTACGCGCTGTTCCCGCATCTCAGCGTGGCGCGCAATGTCGGCTTCGGGCTGGAGGAGCGGCGGGTGCCGCGCGCCGAGGCCGCCGCCCGGGTCGAGGAGGCGCTGGCCATGGTGCGCCTCGGCGCGCTGGGCGGGCGCCGCCCACGCGAGCTGTCGGGGGGCCAGCAGCAGCGGGTGGCGCTGGCGCGGGCCCTGGTGATCCGCCCCTCGGTGCTGCTGCTCGACGAATCCCTGTCCAACCTCGATGCCAAGCTGCGCGATGCGATGCGGCACGAAATCCGCGACATCCAGCGCTCGCTCGGCATCACCACGCTGTTCGTCACCCATGACCAGGTCGAGGCGCTGACCATGTGCGACCGGATCGCGGTGATGAATCGCGGCCGGGTCGAGCAGGTCGGGTCGCCGGAGGACATCTACGAGCGCCCGGCGACGCGCTTCGTCGCCGATTTCGTCGGCCGCGCCAACATCCTGCCGGCGACCCGAGGCGCCGACGGGCGCATCGCTTTGTGGGGCACGGCGCTGCCGGTCGCGGCCCCGCCGGCCGGCGAGGTCGACATCTTCGTCCGGCCGCAGCGCATCCGCCTGGCCTCGGTCTCCGAGCCGGCGGCCGAGGGCGTGGCCCGCATCCGCGGCCAGGTCTCGCACAGCGTCTTCATCGGCGACCGGATCGAGGTCGTGGTCGAGGGTGCCGGCGGCCAGCTCAGCGTCGAGATGCCGTCCGGCCAGCGCCCGCCGGTCGAGGGCGCCGAGGTCGCGGCGATCTGGCCGGCCGAGGACACGCTGCTGTTCCCGCGCGAGGCGCCGTGACCGACGCCCTGCATCCCCTCACCGCCGAGCGTCCCGCCCTGCCCCGCGGCCGGCGCCTGCCGCTGCCCCTGCTGGTCGCGCCGGCGGCGCTGTTCGTCCTTCTCGTCTATCTATGGCCAACGCTCGGCCTGTTCCGCACCGCTTTCAACGAGGTCGGGCCGACCGGCGCGATGGTCGAGGCCTGGTCGCTGCAGACCGCCAGCGAGGTCTTCGCCGATTCCTTCACCGCCGAGCTGACCCTGAACTCGCTGTGGCTGTCGCTGGTGGCGACCGCCCTGGCGCTGGCGCTGTCCTATCCAGTGGCGCTGTTCCTGTTCCGCACCCGCTCGCGCTTCCGCGGCCTCCTGGCCGTGGTCGCGATCATGCCGATGCTGGTGTCCGGCGTGGTGCGCGTGTTCGGCTGGCTCGCCATCCTCGGCGACCGCGGCCTGGTCAACGGCATCGCCCAGTGGCTCGGGCTGATCAGCACGCCGATGCGGCTGGTGTTCAACTGGACCGGCGTCACCATCGGCCTGGCCGAGAGCATCATGCCTTACATGATCCTGGCGTTGCTGGCCGGGTTCGGCCGGCTCGACCGCACCCTGGAGGAGGCGGCGCGCAGCCTGGGCGCCACGCCGCTGCGCTGCTTCCTGCGCGTCACCCTGCCGCTGAGCCTGCCGGCCATCGCCCTGGCCGCCGGCCTCGGCTTCGTGCTGTCGATGTCGTCCTACATCACGCCGAGGCTGCTGGGCGGCGGCCGCATCTTCGTGCTGGCGACCGAGATCTACGAGCAGGCGACCACCAACACCAATTGGCCGGTGGCCGCGGTGCTGGCGATCTACACGCTGGTGCTGCTGCTGGCGCTGGCCGTCGTCGCCCGGCTCGCGGCGCGGAGGCTGCAGCGATGAACGGCGCCGGCCGCGTCCTCTCCACCCTCGCCGGCATCGTCTACGCCATGATCCTGGCGCCCATCGTCGTGGTGGTGGCGCTGGCCTTCTCGGCCGACGACTTCATCGTCTTCCCGCCCTCGGGCTATTCGCTGCGCTGGTTCCAGGCCCTGGCCGGCAACGGACCGCTCTTGGACGCGCTGCTGCTGAGCGCGCAGATCGCCTGCGTGGTCACGGCGCTGTCGCTGCTGCTGGGCGTGCCGGCGGCGCTGGCCCTGAACAAGGGAACCTTCCCTGGGCGCGAGGCGCTGCAGGGTTTCTTCCTGGCGCCTCTCTTGCTGCCGACGCTGATCATCGGCCTGGCGCTGCTGCTGTTCTTCACGCCGCTGCACCTGACCGCCACCCTGCCCGGCCTGGTGCTCGGCCACATGATCGTGACCCTGCCCTTCGTCATCCGGATGATGACGACCGCCTTCTCGACCCTGCCGGATGACATCGAGGCGGCGGCCGCCACGCTCGGCGCCACGCCCTGGCGGGTGGTGCGCCGGGTCACCCTGCCGCTGGCCGCGCCCGGCCTGGTCGCCTGCGGGGCGCTGTCCTTCCTGCTGTCCTTCGACGAGACCGTGATCTCGCTGTTCATCGCCGGGCCGCGCGCCTCGACCCTGCCGGTCGAGATGGTGCGCTACGTCGAAGGCCGCACCGACCCGCTGGTCGCGGCCCTGTCGGTCGTGCTGATCGCCGCGACCCTCCTCATCGTCATTCTGGTCGAACGTCTCGTCGGCGTCGCGCGCGCCGTCGGCAACTAGGGAAAGCCACATGCCCGATTACCGCATCGCCCCCATGCCCCAGCAGATCCCCGCCGCCCTGGTGGAGAAGCTGCGCCGCGTCGAGACCGCGACCATCGGCCATTCCCAGCATTGGGGCTTCATGGACCGGGGCATCCAGCCGCTGCTGCGCGGCAAGCGCATCGCCGGCGCGGCGGTCACCCTCGCCATCCCGGGCCAGGATTCGACTCTGCTGCACCACACGCTGGGCCTGCTGCGGCCGGGCGACATCCTGGTGGTCGACCGGCTGGGCGACGACAAGCACGCCTGCTGGGGCGGCGGCGTCACCATCGCGGCCAAGGCGGCCGGCGCCGTCGGCGGCATCGTCGACGGGCCATGCACCGACCTGGCCGAGATCGAGGATTCGGACTTCCCGATGTGGTGCCGCGGCATGTCGCCGATCACCACCCGGCTGTACAATCTCGGCGGCACGCTGAACCTGCCGATCTCCTGCGGCAATGTCCCGGTGCGGGCCGGCGACGTGATCCTGGCCGACGAATCCGGCGTGCTGGTGCTGCCGGCGGACCAGGCCGAGGCGATCGCCGACGCCGCGCTGGTGCGGCAGGAGCGCGGCGAGCGCAGCCAGGAGCGGGTCAGGGCCGGCGAAAAGCTGGGCGACATCTCCGGCGCCACCCGTATGGTGCTGGAAGCCCTGAACCAGACCAGCTGAGGCCAGCATCGTGACGGACTCCCGCGCCCCGCGCGTTACCGGTTTCACCTGCGAGAAGCGGCCGGCCACCGGCTCGCGCGGCATGGTCGTGACCAACCATCCGCTGGCCTCCGCCGCGGGGTCGGAGATGCTGCTGGCCGGCGGCAACGCGGTGGACGCGGCGGTGGCGGCGCTGTTCACGCTGACCGTGGTCGAGCCGATGATGGTCGGCGTGCTCGGCGGCGGCGTCGCCCATATCCGGCTGGCGGATGGCCGTCACCTGGTGCTGGACGGGCTGTCGACCGCGCCGGGCCGCGGCAGCGCCACCATGTATCAGCCGGTGTCGGACGAGATCGGCAAGGCCCGGCAGGTCCGCGACCGCGAGAACGAGGTCGGCCCCAAGGCCGTCGCCGTGCCCGGCGCGCTGGCCGGCTGGTGCGCGGCACTGGCGCGCTTCGGCACGCTGCCGCTGGCCGATGTGCTGGCGCCCGCCATCCGGCTCGCGGAACGGGGCTTCGTCGCCAGCCCCTATCTCTCCGACTGCATCACCGACTGCGCCGCGGACCTGGCCCGCGACCCCGGCCTGTCGGCCCTGTTCCTGCCCGGCGGCCGGCCGCTGCAGCCGGGCGACCGGCTGGTGCAGGGCGACTATGCCGGCAGCCTGCGGCTGATCGCCGAGTGCGGGCCCGCCGCGCTGTATGACGGGCCGCTGGGCGCCGCCCTGACCGATTTCATGGCAGCGAAGGGCGGGCTGATCGACCAGGCCGACCTCGCCGCCTTCCGGGTGATCGAGCGCGTGCCGGTGCGCGGCACCTATCGCGGCTTCGAGATCCTGGGGCCGCCGCCGCCCTCCTCCTCCGGCGTGCACATCGTGCAGATGCTGAACATCCTGGAGGGATACGACATCGGCGGGCTGGGCTTCGGCTCGGCCGACGCGGTGCATTTGCTGGCCGAGGCGCTGAAGATCGCCTTCGCCGATAGGGCGGTCGCCACCGCCGACCCGGCCTTCATCGACGTGCCGGTCGACCGCCTCATCGCCAAGGCCTATGCCGCGGAGCGGCGCGTCGGTATCGACCTGCGACAGACAAAGGCCTGGGCCGCCGGGCTGACGGGAGGAGAATCGGCCAACACCACCCATGTCACGGTGGCCGACGCCGCCGGCAACGTCGTCGCCACCACCCAGACCATCAACGGCCTGTTCGGCGCCTGCACCCAGATCCCCGGCACCGGCATGCTGACCAACAACTACATGTACAATTTCGACCCGCATCCCGGCCGCGCCCTGTCGATCGCGCCGGGCAAGCGGGTGTTCACCTCGATGGCGCCGATGATGGCGCTGCGCGACGGCAAGCTGGCCTTCGCTCTGGGCCTGCCCGGTGGCCTGCGCATCTTCCCCTCGGCGCTGCAGGCCATCGTCAACCTGATCGACCACGGCATGAGCCTGCAGGAGGCGGTCGAGGCCCCGCGGGTGTGGACCGAGGGCGGCGTGCTGGAACTCGAGCAGGCCTTCCCCGACGCCGTGGCCGAGGACCTGACCGCCCGCGGCCACCGCATCGCCCGGATGCCGCGCATCGCCGGCGGCATGAACGCGATCGCCTTCGCCCCCGACGGCACCCTGATCGGCGCCGCCTGCTGGCGCGCCGACGGCACGCCCGTCGCCATCTCCGGCGGCCTGGCGCGCGCCGGCGTCCGCTTCACCATCTGACCGCAACCCGACTGGAAGCCCGACCGTGACCGAAACCGTCGTCGTCCTGGACCCGATCAGCGAGGACAGCGTCACCCGCCTCCGCGCCCTGCTGCCGCCCGGCCTCGTCCTCACCCACGGCACCGCCCGCGGCGATGATCACCTGAAGGAGATCATCGCCGGGGCCGAATACGCCATCGCCGGCCAGGTCGGCGTCAGCGGCGAGGTGCTGCGCGCCGCCCCCCGGCTCAAGCTGCTGCACAAATGGGGCGTCGGGGTCGACAACCTCGACCTCGAGACCGCCCGCGCGCTCAACATCCGGGTGGCCCGCACCACCGGCAGCAACGCCGTGCCGGTGGCCGAGTTCACCCTGGGCCTGACGCTGGCGGCGCTGCGCTGCATCGCCTTCGGCCATGCCGAGCTGAAGAAGGGCCATTGGCGCACCGCCACGGCGATGCCGATGCAGACCTTCATGCTGACCGGCAAGACGGTCGGCATCATCGGCTTCGGCGCCATTGGCCAGGCCTTCGCCCGGATCCTCAAGGGCTTCGGCTGCACCATCCTCTATTCCAAGCGCACGCCTCTGCCCGCCGCCGAAGAGGCCGCGCTGGGCGCCCGCTTCGCCACGCTGCCGGAGATGCTGGCGCAGGCCGACGTGATCACCCTGAACTGCCCGCTGACGCCGGAGACCAGGAACCTGATCGACCGCAAGGCCCTGGCGGCGATGAAGCCGACCGCCGTGCTGATCAATGCCGCGCGCGGCGGCGTGGTGGTGGAGTCCGACCTGGTCGACGCCCTGCGGGCGCGCACGATCCATGCCGCCGCCATGGACGTCTACGAGATCGAGCCGCTGCCGCCGGACAGCCCGCTGCTGACCTTGGACAACCTGGTGGTGACGCCGCATCTGGCGGCGATCGCGGCCGACAACTTCGTCAAGACCGTCAACCAGATGTTCGGCAACATCGCCTGCGTCGCCCGGGGCGAGCCGGTGCCGGAGCGCGATCTGGTCGTGTGATTGGACGGGAGCGGGAACCGGCGGAACTTGGTTTGTCGTCCTCGACCAGGACGATCGCAGAGTTCAATACGGTGAGGTTCCGATCGATCTCAGAACGATCGCAGATCGTCTCGGCAGCATGCTGGACGGGGACCTCCGTGCCACCGAGGGTTCTCCGCTGACCTCTCAGATAGCGCGAACACCATCGCCCGCCGGCGAGGTGAAGATCATGTTTGGAGGCCGTCTGCAGACAGAATCATTTGCAGCTTTGCTGTTCGAAAGAATGAAGGTCATCTATCTGCCGTTCCTCGCCTTCACGCTGATCGCCGCGTTCGTGTCGGTGCCGATTCTGGTCAAGCGTGCACTGGCGGGCGTGGATCGGATTACGGACATCGCGGCGAGTATCGACATCGACCGCCGTGGTCAGCGGCTTCCCCTCGAGGACGTTCCTGCGGAAGTTCTTCCACTCGTCAAAGCCGTCAACGCGGCGCTGGCACGGCTGGATCACGGCTACACGCGGCAGAAGCGCTTTCTGGCCGATGCCGCACACGAATTGCGAACTCCCATCGCCATCCTCCATACGAATCTGGAGGCCATGCCGGACAGTCGGCTGCAGCGGAAGCTCTTGAATCACGTCGCGCGTTTGGCGAACACCGCCGAGGAGCTCCTCGACCTGCATCGCCTGGACAACAGCGTGCAGCCCATGCAGCAAGTCGACCTGGTGCCGTTATGCCAATCCGTCGCCGGGGACCTTGCGCCCAGTGCGATTGCCGGAGGGTATGAGCTGTCGTTCTCGGCCGACCGCGATCGAATCCCGGTTCACGGCGATGCCGGCGCGCTCGAGCGGGTGATTTCCAACCTCGTCAGGAACGCGATCGAGCACGGCGGCGGACAGGGACAGATACGGATCATCGCCTCCCACCCGAACGTCATGGAGATCAGTGATGAGGGGCCGGGAATCCCACCCGCTCAGAGGGAGGACGTCTTTGAGCCGTTCTATCGAGTGTTACCAAGGCGGAGCGGCGCCGGCCTTGGATTGAACCTGGTCAGACAGATCGTACAGCGGCATAGCGGCCAGGTGTCCATCGTCCCGAGCGACCGCGGCGCACGCTTTCGGATCAGCCTTCGCCCCGCTGAGGGCGTCGATGTGCCGGGCGCCCCGATTGGTGATCGGGATACGGATGCTGGAGGACGAAAGGCCGGCCCGACGACAGCCTCGGCGCTCGATCGCTGAATCGGATCCGGCCGGTGGAGGAGACCAGCGTCGGCCAGCCTCCGTGCTGGCAGGATTCTGTCCAGGACTCCGGGTTATGGGGCAGAGCCAGTCAGCGCCGCCCAAGCCAGCAACAGCAGCGCACCGGTCGCCGCCATCCACCCGACGAGAGAGTCGAGGTAATCGGCGTTCAAGCGGCGGTCCTGTGCCGGAGCTTGAGGGATCTTGTTTTCATTGGCGATGCTTCTTCGTCTTCGACAAACCTCAGTTGGGCGTACAGCTCCAACCCAAGGCTGGCTTGCGAGATCGGCCAAATGTGAGCTTCGCCGATCGACCGACGACAAAGGCAAGATCAATTTAGATAAAATTGTATACATATTCCGACCTAACCCTTTCGGCCTATATCACGAGGCGCCTGGAGAAATGATCCCGCTACGGCTTCGGCTTAGTGTGTCGGCAGCGACACGGCCTACACCTGCACCTGAAGGCGTCGCCTCTTACCGATCTCGCGCGAGCGGCGTTCGGAGCCGTCCTCGCCAACCTGGCGGCCCACCGAGTGCCGACGACGGGTCCAGGTCGGCTGCATCGAGCTGTGGAACCAGCCGCCGCTACTCAGGGCGAAGTCCCGCTCCCACCCGTCGTGCCTACACTCGGCAGGATTGTTCCCTCTTGGCCACCAGCGCCCTGTCCTTCGCCCGCTCCGCCATCGTCCGTGCCAGGCAATTGCAGATACCGCTCGGCCGCTCGCACAGAAGGATTGGCGAATGCTGGGCCCATTGCCCGCCCGCGGAACAGATCACTCCGGCGCTCGACTTGCTGCGCCAGATTTATGTCGCTGGCGCAGCCGAGCGGCAGGTCCTCCGGCAGCGAGCCGTCCGGATTCAGGCAACGCCGGGGCCACAGAATCTCCCGCCCCGCCGCCGTCACCTGCACTGTGTCGCTTGCCGTCGGATCATTCGCGAATGTGAGATTGTTCCGGCCGGCGCCGCGAAGGACTGCCGCCACCGCCTCCTGCCGCACCTGCGCCTGCGGCCCGCCTGCAGCGATCGTCATGGTCGCCCCGGGGCTCAGGTCGGCGCTGCGGACAAATGTGATCAGGCGGGCGCGCTCGGTAGGGGTTAGGTTTGACGCCTGCGGCGCGAACAGCACCGGATGCATCTCCGGCGGAGATATAGTGGTGTACCCCTCCTCGGGCCAGTCGGGGATCTTGTACTCGCAGGCCGCCAGGAAACCAGCCAGGGCTAGTACTGCCAGTCGGTGCGCTCGGGTCGGGAACGTCATGGCGACGGATCCTATCGGAGCATGAAGCCGGCATTGCCGCCGGTCAACGAGTTGCGCGCCCGTTGAACCGTCGGTGCGGTGGACTGGGCGGGCAGAGCCATCGCATTCGGCGCCGTGGTCGGGTTCATCAAATAAGGCGTGATCAGGATCACGAGTTCGGTCTCGTTCCGCTGATACTGGCTCGACTGAAACAGCTTGCCGAGGATCGGCAGGTCACCGAGCAGCGGGATCTGGTCCGCGGAGTTCGAGACGTTGCGCTGGAACAATCCGGCCATGGCGAAGGTCTGGCCCGATGCCAGCTCGATTGTCGTATCGGCCCGACGGACGGTCAGCGCGGGGATGGAGAAGCCGCTCTCCTGCAGCGCTCCGGCCTCGCTCAGCTGGCTCACTTCCGGCTGCACCCGAATCCCGATCCGGTCGCCCGGCAGCACGGTCGGGGTGAAGGCCAGCGACACGCCGAACTGCTTGTACTCGATCGAGATGGTCTCGTTGCCCTGCGGCACGGGGATCGGGAACTCACCGCCGGCGAGGAAATTCGCAGTCTTTCCGCTGACCGCGGTCAAGGTCGGCTCCGCCAGGATACTGACCAGGCCCTCCTGCTGCAGGGCGTCGAGAACCGCATCGACGCTGGCTTCGCTGCTGTGATAGCCGAACGAGCCGGTGCCCGGCTGGGTGACGAATCCCGGCACGACCCCGGGCGGAAAAGCCCCGCTGACGATACCGAAATTGAAGTTGCCGATGTTGAAGAGCGCGCGCCAGTTGATGCCGAGGTTCTGTATCGCGGTGCGCGATACCTCGGCGAAGCGGACGCGGATCCCGACCTGCTGCGAGCCGGTGATCGTGCTGAGATTCATCGCCTCTCCGGCACCGCCACCGCCGCCACCGCCGGTCCGGCCCGGGCTGACCTGGAGTTGCTGGGCGAGCGCGTCGAGCTTCATGGCGCCACCGAGATTGGATGCCGTTCCCGTGGTTACCGGGCGGTCCTGAATATAGCCGATCTGGCCGCCGCCGGTTGCGGCCACCCGTGCCGCCTCCCGCCGTGCGGCGGCCTCGTCCTGGCTGACCCGGACTGTCGCGGCGGTCAGCACCTGGTCGGCGCTGGTCAGGGCGAACAGATTGGTCGTCCCCGTGGACACGCCATAAATATAGGCCGAGCGGGCGGACACCATCTCCACATCGAGCACGTTTGGATTCGCGACCAGGACGGTTTCCACCGGTTGGGCGAAGGTCAGCATGCTGCCCTGTCCGACCTTGATCTCGAGCTGCCCGCGGCTGGCCGTCATCATCGGCATCGACCGAGTGGTCGGCGTAGCGGGAGCAGTCGGCGACGGTGCCTGACCCTGCGGCCCGCTCCCTTCGCCCTGCGGCGGGGTCGGCGGGACTGGCGGCCGGACGATCTTGGGGCCTCCGGCCCGCCCCCCCTCGATGGCGGCGCCTTGAGCTGCCGGCGCAGGGCTGGCCTCTGCCGGAGCGGTCGGCTCCGCCTCGGCCGGCAGCGGAGTAACCGTCGCGCCTGGAATATTCGTCTGAGCGCGGCCATCTGTCATGGCCCAACTCGCGACGATGAAAACGCTCGCCGAGACAATCAGGCCCAGCCGCTGCCGTGCGCCTCGGCGTCGAGTTTCAATCACCCCCCGCATCCGTATCCCCTTCTCAGGGGACGATAGTGCCGTTTAGGACAGTACCACCGCCCCGGAAGCGTTCCCTATGAAGAAACTCTCACGCAAATAATCGTTCTTGTCCAGAACTGTTAGAACGAATTGTTCGGATTCTATATGAGGATCCTCTGCGAAGGGTCGGGGATCAGGAGCCCTCTCAGAGATCAACGGGCCTGTCTGTGCTGCGCCCCTCTTATGGGAGCGGGGCGCCCGTCATTCCACGAGCGAGACCTGCGGCCCGGTCAGGATATCGCTCGTGCCGTCATCCGAACAGTCGGACTGGAAGTCGGAGTTGCCCGTCAGGGTGATAGTCAGGCCGATGACCTGGGTGCAGCCGCCGGTCGTGGTGGAATTGCCGGTATATTCGACATCCGAGCTCGGAAAGTACACCGCGCCGGTGAAGGTCGAGCCGGAGGTGCCGTTCACCTTGATCGTGTTGGCCGCGAGGGCGCTGTCCCGCTCGCCGAAGAACAGCAGGCCGGAATACGTCTCCAGAATGGGATGCTCGAAGGTGGGGCTGGGGGCGGAGAGATTCAGGACCGAGGTGCCGTTGATCTTCAGATCGCCGCCGTTCTTGAAGTAGAACATGACATGCGACCCGGTCACCACGGCATCGTTGTTGATGGTGAAGGTCCCGCCGTCGATGATGTAGACGCCGGGATCGAAGTGCACGGTGCTCTTGATGGACAGGCCGTTCTTGAAGCACCTCTTCCCTCGGTCCGGGCCGGTGTCCGGGGGGCTCACGGTGCCACCGTTGATGGTGCCGCCGTTCGGGCACGTCGAGGGGCTCTGCGGCTCGGGAACGCCGGCATAGGGATCGGCCGTCGGCAGCTGGTACTGCGAGACGGCGCTGCACTCACTCAGGTGGAGGCCCGATGTCGTGTCCGCGCCGCCCGAGGTGTAGACGCAGTCGGTGGTGATCTGCCCGCTGCCGCCAACATAGAAGGCGTCGGAGGCGGTCGAGTTCGAAGCCACGTCGCAGTTGGTGAGGTTGACGGTCGTCGATCCCGAGATGTTGATGGCGCGGTCCTCCGTGGTCGACAGGGCCAGCATGCAGGCCTTCGAATTGAACTCGACCAGCGCCACCGCCCGGCCGCCCACATCCACATTGCTGCTGAGGAACACCGAGGAGAACAGCGGGGGGAGCGACCGCGACAGCAGGACCTCGACGGCGCCCGGGTTGCCGGCATAGGTGCCGGCGGTGGGCGGCACGTTGACCGCGATGATTCCCGGGGAGAAGCCGGATTGCTGCGCGATGTAGAGCGCCGTGGAGTCGATCTTGGGCTTGGTGTCGCCGGCGGCCTTGCGGACACCGCCGGCATGGGCCGCGACATCGGCCGCTTCCTGCAGGGTGCGCTGGGTGAAGTACCAGTATCCGACCTCGGCCCCCATCCCCATCCCGCCGACCAGGACCGGGAAGGCGATTCCGACGATGATTGCGGTCGCGCCGCGGTCGTCGCGGCGGAACGCGCGCAGCCGGGCCACAGTGGTGTCGAAGATGTGACGGCCGATCATGGCAGGCCTCCTTGGCGGCTCATGGCAGATTGATGATCTGGATCGCCGCCGGGGTGGTGATGACGGCGAACAGGACGGGAAGGAAGAACAGGATCATCGGCACGGTGAGCTTCGGCGGCAGCGCATGCGCCTTCTTCTCGGCGTCGCTCATGCGCATGTCGCGGTTCTCCTGGGCCAGGACGCGCAGGCAGTTGCCGACGGGCGTGCCGTATTTCTCCGACTGGATCAGGCCGGTCATCACCGCCTTCACGCCGTCGAGGTCGGTCCGCTCGCCCAGATTCTCATAGGCCTTGCGGCGGTCCTGGAGATAGGAGAGCTCGGCTGTCGTCAGGCTCAGCTCCTCGGCCAGGTCGACCGATTGCGCGCCGATCTCGCCGGCCACCTTGTGCATGGCGCTTTCGAGGCTCATGCCCGACTCGACGCAGATGAGGAGAAGGTCGAGCGCGTCGGGCCAGGCGCGGCGGATCGACTTCTGCCGCTTCTGGGTCCGGTTCCGCACATAGAGGCCCGGCGCGTAGTAGCCGACACAGGACACGGCGAGCGCCAGCCCCAGCTTCACCACCCAGGGCTGGTCAAGCTGGAGAACCAGGAAGACGTAGAGCGCAGCCAGGATGAACGCGGCCATGGGCACGACCAGCCTCGCCACCAGGAAGGTGACGACCGGGCCGGGGCCGCGATAGCCCGCCCTGCGGAGGATCAGCGCCGTGGCGCCGTCATCGGCGTGCTTGGCGAGGTTCAACCGGTCGGCGATCGCCTTGAACAGCTTGCCCGGCTCCGATCGCAGGGCCAGCGGCTTGCCCTGCGCCCCGAGGCGCGACCGCTCGCGCAGGCGGATGCGCTCCTGCTCATCTCCGATCTGCCGCATCCGCGCCTTCAGCGGATCGGGGCTGAGATAGGGCCAGGTGACCAGGAGAATGGTGCAGAAGGCCGACACGGCCGCGGCCAGGGCGATCAGCGGCCCGGCGTTTTCGGTAAGCATCCACAAGGACATCGTCGCCCCCTAGTAATCGAAATTGACCATCTTCCGGATCACCAGCACGCCGAGCCCCATCCAGACGGCGCAGGCCGCGAGCACCGCCTTTCCGATAAAGGTCGTGAAGAGCAGGCTGATGTAAGCTGGCGTGGTGATGTAGACGAGAAGGGCGACGATCACCGGCAATGCCGAGATGATCGCGGCGGAGGCTTTCGCCTCGGAGCTGACGGCCCTGATCTTCGCCTGCATCTTCTTGCGGTCGCGCAGCACCTTCGCCAGGTTGCCGAGCGCTTCGGAGAGGCTGCCGCCGGTCCTGGACTGGATCGCGACGACGATCGCGAAGAAATTGGCCTCGGGCGTCGGGATGCGCCGGGCGAAGCGGTCCACGGCCTGATCCACCGGCACGCCCAGCGTCTGGTCCTCGACGATCGCCTTGAACTCGCCACGGACGGGCTCCTGCGCCTCGGCGGCGATGATCCTGATGCAGTCGCCCAGCGGCAGCCCCGCCTTGACGCCGCGGACGATGACGTCGACGGCGTTGGGAAACTCGCTCGCGAAGCGCTTGCGGCGGCGCGCGCCGCGGCTGCCGACAAAGAGATGGGGCAGCAGCAGGCCGCAGCTCAGCCCGAAGCCGAGCGAGGGGTAGAGGCCGAGGCCGAGCCCCAGGAGCATGACCAGGAACGCGCCGGCCCCCACCGCGGCGCAGATGGCGAAATAGGTCGCCTTGCTCCAGCCGAGCCCGGCCCGGCGAATGCGCTGCACGAGGGTCGGCTTGCCGCCGCGTCGGACCTTCTGCTTCTCCTCGAGCTCGCGCAGCGTGGCTTCGACCGCCTTCTTGCGTCGCGCGTCGTCGGCCTGGTTGGCCTGCTCATCGACCGCGGCAGGCGTGCCGATCAGCGCCTCGAGGCGGGTCTCGAACGCCGAGCGGGGTGCGAGCCGCCGGTAGAACAGGGCGACGACCAGGCCGCCCGACGCGAGGGCGGTGAGCGCGGCGATCGCGATGGTGGTCAGGGCCGGGGAGAACATGGCGACTCCTGCATCCGTCAGGCCGCCGCCAGCCGGGCGGCATCGAGGGCGGCGGCGAGGCGCTTTTCCTCGCCGTAGTAGCGGGCGCGCTCCCAGAAGGCGGGGTGCCCGACCCCGGTCGCGCGATGGCGGCCGATGATCTTGCCGTTGGCGTCCTCCCCCAGGATCTCGTAGACGAAGATGTCCTGGGTGATCGGCACGTCGCCTTCGAGGCCGAGCACCTCGGTGATATGAGTGATGCGCCGGGAGCCGTCACGCAGCCGCGACACGTGGACGATGACGTCGACCGAAGTGGAGATCATCTCCCGCATCGTCTTCGACGGCAGCCCGAAGCCGCCCATGGTGATCATCGACTCCATGCGCGACAGGGCCTCGCGCGGGCTGTTGGCGTGGAGCGTGCCCATGGAGCCGTCATGGCCCGTGTTCATCGCCTGCAGCAGGTCGAACGCCTCCGACCCGCGCACCTCGCCCACGATGATGCGTTCGGGGCGCATGCGCAGGCAGTTCTTGATCAGGGCCCGCATGGTGATCTCCCCCTCCCCCTCCAGGTTCGGCGGGCGCGTCTCCAGGCGCACCACATGCGGCTGCTGCAGCTGGAGTTCGGCCGCGTCCTCGCAGGTGACGATGCGGTCGCCCTCGTCGATGTACCGGGTCAGGCAGTTCAGGAGCGTGGTCTTGCCGGAGCCGGTGCCGCCGGACACGATCGTGTTGCAGCGGACCCGGCCGATGATGGCCAGGATCTCCGCGCCCTCCGGCGTGATCGTCCCGTACCGCACGAGCTGGTCGAGGGTGAGCCTGTCCTTCTTGAACTTGCGGATGGTCAGGGTAGGCCCGTCGATCGCCAGCGGCGGGGCGATCACGTTGACGCGCGACCCGTCCGGCAGACGGGCGTCGCAGATCGGGCTGGACTCGTCGACCCGCCGGCCGATCTGGCTGACGATGCGCTGGCACACGCTGAGGAGCTGGGCGTTGTCGCGGAACCGGACCTCGGTCTTCTCGATCTTGCCGCTGACCTCGATGTAGACCGAGTCCGCCCCGTTCACCATGATGTCGGCGATGTCGTCCCGGGCCAGCAGCGGCTCGAGCGGGCCGTAGCCGAAGACGTCGTTGGCGATGTCCTCCAGCAGCACCGCCTGCTCCGCCGACGACATCACGGCCTTCTTCGCCGTCAGGATCTCGTCGACGATGCCGCGGATCTCCTGGCGCGCCTGCTGTTGATCCATCCTGGCGAGCTGGGACACGTCGATCGTCTCGATCAGCGCCGCGACCACCTGCGCCTTGAGCTCGTAGTACTCGTCGCTCCGCCGGGCGCTCTGCGGACGTGGCGCGGCGGCGGGAGCCTGGGCCTGGCGGCCCGCTGAGGCAGCGAGCGGCGAGCTGGCGAAGAGAGGCCTCTCGGGGGCCGGCGCGGCGGTGCGCGGCGCCGCCTGGCCCGGCATCGGCTGATCCATCATCGCCAGCGTGCCGGAGTTCCTCTCCCGCGCGTCATTCCCGATATTCTTCCTGCCGAACATCTGTCTATCGTCCCTGCTGTATAGTCGTGGCGATGGCTGATCCGGCCTGTTACGGGCTCGGGCTGGGGCTGCTGCTTGGGAGCGCAGCGGCGAGCGTGACGAAGGAAATGCTCGTCTTGGCGCCGATCGCCGTCGCGCCGGCGATGATGCCGATCGTCGCCAGGGCGATGAGGGCGTATTCGATCGCGGTGGCGCCGCTCTGGTTTCGCGCGAAATGGGAAAGCAGGCTCGGGATGCTCATGATGGTGGCCTTCGAATGTCGTGCTGCGGACTGATTGCAGCGTCCTCATAATCAAATCCGGAATTTGAACCTATGTTGATTAAAGTTTTATCTAATTGAATGGATTCTTCCATTCGACCGGATGGACTAGAACACCCCAGGGAGCAGCCGGTACCGGACCAGACCGGCAAATCGCAGATAGGCTGGGTCCTCGGTCAGGATGCGCTCCTCGGCCAGGAGTCGCCAGAGCTGGAAGCCGAGCCCGACGGCATAGACGCTGAAGTTCCAGAGGCTGGGCTGGTTGAGCAGGAAGCCGATCTGGGTGAGGAGATAGCCCGCATACATCGGATGACGGACGATCCGATACGGGCCATCGACCTTGACGCCCCTGTTCGCGGCCACGATCCCGAAGCTGCGATTGAGCGTCAGCTTGGCGGCGATCTGCATCGCGAATCCGGCAAGCATGAGCAGAGCGCTGACGACGGCAGGGACCATCGCGGCCTCGGCAGTGCCCGTCGGCCTCACCAGGAGCGGTGCGATCGAGCCGGCAACTGCGATCAGCCAGTCGATCGGTCTGAGGGAGACCTCGGTCGTCGTTCGGCGGATCAAGATGAAGAGGACGACCGATCCCTCGGAAACTAGGAGAGCCAGGTCAAGAGGGTTTCCCGACCTCTGGAATCCACGAAGCAAACTGAAGAGCAGGAAGCCGAAGACGATGGTTACCAAGCTGCGCTCGACCATGTCGAGGATGAAAGGAGAGCCGCAGCGTGGAGTGGAGGAAGTTCTCGGGTTCCGCGCGAAACGGGAAAGCAGGTTCGGGATGCTCATGATTGTGGCCTTCGAATGTCCTGCTGCTGTCTCTGCAAAAGACAATGAGGAATTTTCGGATTTCAATCCGAATTGAGTGGAATTCCTTGCACAGACAGACTCACTTCTCAATTCGGCTGAACAGACTAGACCTTTCAACTGATGAGGTGGCGGGCTCGCCGGTCCACGCGATCCCGCCAGCATCGTCGAGCGCCTAGCCAAAAAGGTACCGCCGCGTGTCTGGGTTCTCCCGTCGCCACATGACATTATCCAGGAAATAGTGATGTACATTGATGAATATCCAAAACATGAACAGGAAAACGGACTCACCAAACATGGATTTATCATATGGAACATAAGCATCTAGAAGAATCGGAATCCCCCAAAATCCCAGAAAACCCAGGATACTGCCCAAAACAACAAAGATCGCCATGTTGATATGGTGGTCTTGCTTAATCATCATGCCAAACAGCAACGCGCCAAATTCGCTCTTGGCTTCCTTCCTGTCATGCTCATAGTTCAACTGGAAGCGCCAAACCACAACTAGATATTGAAGTGAATGCAGGACAGGAATGACGAGGAACCAAAGCGGGTCGAACTGCGCGAGTATGAGCCAACTGTACAGGCTCGCCACATAGGCAACCACACCGTTGTAGGGTAAAACTTTCCCGTTGCGCTTCCAGCACACAGCAAAGCGCCATGCGGCCAGCCCAGTCGTCAAGATCGCCAAAATGATAGAGGCATCGAGAGCAATCGAAGGCAACTGAATGGCATAGTACTGAAGTCCCCAAAGTTCATATTCTGACGCCAGATAATTTACTAAAACCCATGAAAGGACCCAGATGGAATAGCTGTTTGCCACAAAAATCCTCTTATCCAGACTCTGAAAGAACTTTCTCTTTAAGGCGGCATCGACCATCAGCATGCCATAGCCCTGCTTCACAAAATGCCACCCGACGACGAAGGCCATCAGATTACCGGCGTAGCCCAGCATCCTGGCACTGCCGAGAAACAGTACAACTGCAAAGAACAGCGCCAACAGCGAAGGCACCACGATCCCGGCGAGCATATATCGCACGCGCAGGGCGCGGCTATAATCTGCGCCAAAGCACTTGGCATGAAAATTTCGGTAAAATATCTGATATGAATGGGCGAAATGTGGATGGTTGATGGCATTCGCCAGCAGCAGCATGACGATCGCAAGCGTTGCCCTATACTCCTCGACCGGCCTCAGAAGTAGCAGGGGCATGAAGGTGAGAGAGCTTCCGCCCATGCATATGAAATCGATTATCGGTCCGAAGAGATAGTTCCTTCTACCACTATTGGAGATCCGATGCGCAGAAGGTGAAATCGCTGTATCGATGTAACCGGACATTGGCGTGCCTCTGTTAAATACCGTCAGAATATCGATAGACGGTCTCTGAGATTGATAGTCCGCTGGCAAGATCTTAGTCCTCGGCTGTCAGTCACAGAGCCGAAATTTGCCGAGTCATTCCGAGAGCAACGGGTCCTTTCGCCCAGCCCCCGGAGGAGGAGCAGCGAGGAATGACTGAGCGCGGCCGTGCGGGACCCCTATGAACCTGTCGCGGCCCCAATCATGACCTGCAGCAGCGGGGCGTCGTTCAAAGCGACGTAGTGCGTCGTCGATCGAGTACCAGACCCGCCGTCTTTGCAGACGCACGGCCATCCACCACGCCGCGAGGGCGACGACAACTCCCATGTAGCCATCGACCGCGTAGTGCCAGCCGAGATGAATGGAGCCCAGAAAGATAGCGACCGCGAAAGCCACAAGAGGCCATCCGATCCGTCGGCTTACGCCGAAGCCGTAGAGGACGAACAGGACCGAGGATGCGACGTGCATGCTGGGCATTGCCGAGATGCCCGCAATAGCGGCGTCACTGCCAGTATAGGCCTGCCAGAGGGTATCCTGTGTTCCAAGCGCCCAGACCGGCACAACATCCGCGAAGCTTCTGAGCGACGCCATAAGAGGTTCAAAGCCGTCTCCAAGTCCGAGTCTTGCAAAATAGGCAGGGCCGGCGGAGGAAAAAATCGTGGCGAGGAGGTTGCCGCCGAGGCTCCATGTCAAAACAAAAGCATACAGGAACGTGCGCTGAAGCGTTGGCCGCGAAGCCGAGAAGGCAACCGTGATGACAATGAAAAATAAAATGAAGAACCAAATATTATAGAGGAAATTGATCGCCGCTGTCACAACCGATCCGCCCAGCAACGGCCATAGCAATTCAAACGGCTGATGGCCGCCATGCAGCACTCGATCAAGATATTCGAAGTACTTGTCCCATGAAAATGGATTTATTGCAGGTATCGATTCTTTGAGAAACGCGAAAGATCCCATAAATACGAGAAGGATCAACAGGACGACTGCACCTCCGGCCAGGCGCTCAACATTGCAGAGGACCTGCCGGACATCGTTCCATAGCCACAAGAGAGGTCGGTTCGGGCGAATGCGGATGACTATGTCCAGACAACGCCAGGCCGAGGCGACGCACAGAAAGGCGGGCATCAGTGTCAAGGCAATGAGGGCACCGTTGGCGACCATCCCGGAGTGATAAGGCCTTCCGATCCAGCCGGCCACGCAGATGGCACTCAACAGATGCAGCGCGACCAGGATCAGAAGCCCCATACGGGCGCGTAGGCTGCGCCCGAAGACCTCGAAGACATTGACGGCAGCGTCTACGGCGCGCTGCAACGTCCCCGGCGCTTTGTCCGCCACTCCACCAAGAGCGTTGCCGCCGATCCGCAAGGTGAAAATGATCGCCGGGCAGGCGGCTTCCGCACCATTGTCGTCGGTGCGCAATTCGCGAAGACGAGACATCTGAATTTTCGACAAGCTCATCTCCTTAGCCCCTTGATTACGCGATTGACACTATTCTAGGACAGAGAAGAACAGGTTCAGTCTCCGATACTCGGCGAGCTCCTACATCAATTAGGGAGTCGGGATCCGCCGCGTCATGCCGAGAGTAGTGCTCGTCCCCGCCAACCCTGGAACAAGGAGCGTCAACGGATAGCTGAGCGCGACCGTGCGGAACGTGATGCCGTCGACCGTCTCGGTCCCGACCGTGACCTGCAGCAGGTCCGGCTCGCTGCCGGTGAAGGCCGCGCGGACCTGGTCCTCGAGCGCGGTGTCGGTCATGTCGGCGTGGACCAGGGCGTTGCGCGCCCCGACATCCACCGCCTGGGCCAGGGCATTGCGGAGGTACAGGCCACGCCCGACCTCGATGAGCCCGAGCATGAGGACGATCAGCGCCATGCCGATGATCGCGAACTCCACCGCAGCCGCACCGGTCTGGTTGCGGAGCAGGCGACCCGCGCTGTGGTTCCGCGGCCTCATCGGACCTGCACCTGCATGGCGGGGTCCAGCACGAAGGCGGGAAGGAAGAGGCCGGCATGGGTCATGCTCGCCGACAGCCGATAGTAGGCATAGGGCAGCGTCGAGGTCGCCGCACAGGGAAGCGAGCAGTCCACGGGCGTTTCCGTGGCGTCCGGACAGCCGCAGTATCGGGTCACCGAAGGGGTCAGCAGCGGCCGGCCCGTGCTGTTGGCCTCCCCCTGCGTCAGGGCGAAGCTGGTCGCGGCCGTGTACTTGATGACATTCTCCACGTCTTCCTCCCCGGGATCGAACATCGCAGCCTGGGCGCCGGCGCGCAGGGCCTGGCCGATCGCCATCCGCTCCTGCGCCGCCATCCCGATGTCGAACATCATGAGAAGGGCGAACACCAGCATCGGGGCGAAGAGCGCGAATTCCACGGCGGCGACGCCGCCCTGCGCCCGGCCGAAGGCCGTGATCCTTCCGAAGGCGGAGGCGAGCACGACATGCTTGCGAGACCTTTTCAGAATTCCCAACATCGTCATTGCGAGCGCAGCGAAGCAATCCAGAGGCCGCACGAACTGAGCCCTGGATTGCTTCGTCGGCTTCGCCTCCTCGCAATGACGGCGAGGGATAGGCGTTTTGAAAAGGTCTCGCTTGCGACCGTCGGCGCCGAGGCGCCGGCCCTCGCCGGATGCCGCGACCGGGCCGCGCCCGCTATCAACGTTTGCCCGTGTCATGCGATTTGCGCCCCAACAGCGACCCGAGAAGGCTGCGCCTCCGCGGCTCCGGTTTCCCCGCCATCGTCACTGCGATCTTGGCGAAAGTCTTGGCGATGCCCTGCCGCGCCGAGACCTCGCCGACCATCTTCCCGTTGTTCCCCGCCGTTCCGAACACCCGGGGGACGAAGGGAATGCAGACGAGCGGTTCGATCCCCAGCGCCTTGGCGAAGGCGGCGGGCCGGATCTCCGGCCGCCTTTCGACGCCGACCTGGTTCAGCACCAGCCGCGGCGGGGCGTCGTGCGGGCGCGCCTGCCGCAGGAACGCGACCAGGTTCTTCGCATTCCGGAGGTTGGCGAGATCCGGCACGGCCGTGATGACGATCTCGTCGGCCGTCACCAGCGTGCGCCTGACCCAGGAGGTCCAGAGATGCGGGAGGTCGAGCACGAGATGCGGGGTGCCCGCCCGCGCCAGCTCCAGCACGGGTTCGAAGCCGAGCTCCTCGACGTCGAAGGGAGTGTCGAGCGTGGCCGGCGCGGTCAGCACGTTGAAATGGTCGCCGCGCTGGACGAGCAGCCGCTCGAGGAACACCTCGTCGACCCGATCGGGCTTGTCGAGCACCTCGCGCAGCCCCTGCGCCTCTTCCAGGTTGAGGTTGAGGCCGGCGGTGCCGAAGGGCAGGTCCATGTCCACGAGGGTGACCGCCGACTGGAACCGCCGCGCGATCGACCAGCCGACATTGTGGGCGATCGTCGATGAGCCGACCCCGCCCTTCACGCCGATGAAGGCATAGGTCTTCCCCAGCTTGGCGGCGACACCGTCGCCATACAGGCGGGAGACGGCGGCGATGAGCTGCGGGGGCGAAATCGGCGCCAGAAGGTATTCGCTGACGCCGCGCCGAAGCAGTTCGCGATAGAACCCGACCTCGTTGACGTGGCCGATCACGAGCAGCCTTGTGCCTGGGTCGCAGACCTCCGCCAGCCGGTCGAGCTCGGCGAGGAAGGCCGGCGCCGACGACCGGCTCTCCACGATCAGCAGGTTCGGGCACGGGGCCTTGCGGTAGAGCCCTTCCGCCTTGCCGAGGCCGCCGCGATGCAGGCTGAGATGGGCCCGCGCCATCAGCCGGTCCGCCGCGGCCGCCTCGACCACACCCACCAGCTCCGCGCTGTCGCAGAAGGCATGGATGGCGATGCGGGGAACCGGGGCCGCTTCACGCAGGGAGGCGGGGTGCGGCTTGGAAGCCGCATCGTGTCCGAGCCGTGTGGCGATGGCTGGGGCCGTCTCCGATCCGGAAGGCTGACCTTCGTGCTGCGGATCACGGGTGTCAGCCAGGAAAGCAAGGTTCACCATGTTCGATCCCAAGGTTGTGCCCGAGCCTCCGGCGATGCAGGAAGTCGCGCGATGGGCGGGGAGTCAGCGAAGGGTGACGATCTCGCGGCGGCCGGCCCGGATGACCACAACCGTCTTGCTGTCCGCGGTAACTGCGCGGGACTGCTCGCGGTTGTCGGCGGCGGAGCGGAGCGCGATCGACAGGCCCCCCTCGGTCTGCGCCGCGGCGAGGACTTCGGCCTGCATGGCATCGAGTTCCAGCGTCGCGGTCTTGCCGAGGACGAAGGTCTCGCCCTTCGTTTCGTTCGCCTTCTGGTCGATCGCGAGCACCCGCACATTCGTCACGACCGTGCGGCTCAGACGCTGGCCGTCTTGATCCGACTGGCGCGCGATGGTCTGGATCACGTCGACATGATCGTTCGGCAGGATGAAGCCGCCCGCCGCACTCTCCGCCGAGACGCGGACGGCGATGGCGCGCTTGCCGGAGGGCAGCTGGGCGGCGAGCCAGCCGGAATCGATGCGCGTCAGCTTGTCCTCACGGATCGGCTCGCCCGCCACGAACGGGCTGCGTGCGACCGAGCCGGACAGGGTGGCGACGGCGTCCGACTGGTCAGCGCGGAGGATGAGGCCGGGATTGACCGCGTCCTTCGGCCAGGCCTGCCAGCGCACGGTGGCCTCGCCGATCGATTGGCCCGGGGTGAGGTCGCCGGCGGCGACCAGTACCTCCTCCATCTTCGGCTGCGACGCCGCGGCCGGCGCCGCGACGACCATCGTATCGTTATTGGGGCGCAGCCCGAGCACGAGCCACCCCGCAAGACCGGCCGCACCGACCGCAACGAACAGAATGATGACGCGGATCATGGCAATCCCTCGGATTCAATGATGAGGCGACATGGAAACTTCGAAGACGAGGACCGGCTCAGAATAGAAGCCGTGCCCAGGACGTTTCGGGGAAGGCGGCGATGGCTGCCAGCCCCAGGGCGACGCCATACGGAATTCCGGCGTCCCGGCGATGCAGTTGCGCGACCCATGCTGTGCCGAGCGCCGCCGGGAGCGGAAGCCTGCGGAACAGCAGGAGGCCGAGTGCCAGGATGCCCCCGAGGAGCGCCGTGGTGCCGAGATAGGCCACGACTTGGTCGGCCCCGAGCCACAGGCTCGCCGCTGCCACGAGCTTGGCGTCGCCGCCGCCGATCCAGCCGCGGGCGAACATCAGGAACGCCCCCGCCAGGATCGCCAGGGCCACCACCACGCTGCGACCGATCTCCCCTGCCCCGAAGCCGGCCAAAGGCGCCAGCACCAGGTAGGCGGCGAGCAGGAAGAGGACGAGCCCGTTCCGGATCGTCATGGAGGTGAGGTCGGTCAGCCCGGCCCACATCATGGCGATGGGGAAGACGGAACTGGCGGCGAACGCCGCAAGGGCTGAGCTGGTCATAGTCATTCCGACGGTGAAGCCGCGAAGCCGCCTACTTTGGAAAGAGAGGGAGGGGGTATGCCCCTCCCTTGGGACGTACCGCTGCTGACGCTCTTACGGAGCGCTATTGGGAAGGCTGGTCGCGATATAGCTGAAGGAGGTCTTCAGATCCGTCCCAATCGTCGTCACGGCGCCGATGATCACGACGGCGACGAGAGCGGCGATGAGGCCGTATTCGATCGCGGTAACGCCCTTCTGGTCGCGGGCGAAACGGGAAATGAGCTTCTTGAAGGTCATGATGGTTTCCTGTTCAAATGTCTTGCTGCCTATGGTTTGCAGCCCCTCCACAGGTCTCCGGCCGGAGATGCAATTCGAACCCGCCGCCTGTGTTGGATAAAGTTTTAGGTTTTTTTTATCCGACGCACTATTCAGCTTGATGGCCTAGTCCCTTACGCCGATGAGCCCGTTAGGCCGTTTGACAGATCACGAGGGATTGGCCGCCGAGCCGGACGGAGCGGTCACTTCGCCGACATCAATCATGTCTCAAAAAGCGCAATGGCGGCCCGGACGACGACAGGACGACTTCGGCCGAGACCAGGCCCGCGATCACTCCGAGCTTTCGGCGGATCCGGGAAGCCGCCCCAGAATGCGTGACCCGAGCACGGCCGCCGCTGCGCGATTGGCCACGCCCAGGTTGCGGAACAGGGCCGCCAGGTGGATCTTGACCGTTCCCTCGCCAAGATCGAGGCTGCGCGCGATCTCCTTGTTCGACCGCCCCTCGACCAGCAGCGTGAGTACATCTCGCTGCCGTGGCGTCAGGTGCGGCAGCGCGGTGGCCGAGGGGGCGAAGCGGGAGGCACCGTCGTCGGGAGGAAGCTCCGCCAGCAGCGCGGGCACATAGATGACGCCATCCATGATCGACCGGATGGCGCGCGCGAGTTCCTCGACCCCCATGGTTTTCGGCATATAGCCGTGCACACCCGCCTCGAGCGCCATGAGGATGTCGGTGCGGCGCCTCGACGCCGAGACGACCGCGACACGTACATGAGGAAAGAGTTCGCGAACGGCCCGCAAGTTTGCGGCACTTCCCATCCCTGGCATGGACAGGTCGAACAGGCCGATGCCGAGGCCGTCACTCTCCTCGTCCATTCGCTCCAGCGCTTCGTCGAACGAAGCTGTCTCGATCACTTCAGACAACCCCAGCCGACCGATCAAGATCGACTTGATCGCAATCCGGAAATATTCATCGTCATCGGCGATTAGAGCCTTGCATCGAAAATCTTCCATCCGGCTCCCCCAGGGCTTGCGCTGCACCATCGCCGGTCTTCGGGCAATCGCGCCGAGGTCGTCGTCTGAACCAACATAGTGCTACAACAACTCAAGATCCTAGGGCTTCGGGCCTGAGCGCAGGACCACAGGCCAGACCCGAAGCGCTAAAACTATCGACCCTGCCTCACGCCTCGGCAAGGGCGAAAGTCGAGCCCCGACTGATCTCAGCTCGATGCCGGCGCCATGGCGTCGAGACGACACAGGGCGTTTCGACAGGCAATGCGAACCGGTTCCAACCATTCATCGAGATCCGAATCCGATCGACAGGCACCCTCCAACTCGGCACAGATGTGGGAAATCCTAAGGAATCCCAGAGGGGCGGCGTGCGACACCAACGCATGGGCGGTCCTCGCGATCGCCTCCCGATCGGGACTGGGCGCATCGAGCAGGGTCTGGAGCGAGCGCAGCCTGACATCGAGGCGGCGCAGCCAGTTCGGCATTTGCACGTCACCAAGGAGCGACCGAAGCTCCTCGAAGGTCTTGCGATCGAACTCCTGCTCTGTTGCCGCGCTGCTCAAAATCCCCGCTGGTCCTGGCACGACACTGGCGGCGCTTCTGAGGCAACGGTCAATCGCTGCGATCAGGGTCGAACGCGTGAGGGGTTTGCCGACATGGTCGTTCAGCCCCGCGTCCTTCATTGCCCGGACCTGTTGCGGCAGGACATTCGCCGTCATCGCGACGATCGGAACCATCCCGGCTGGTGCGGGCAACTGACGTATCCGGCGCGTCGCGGTAATGCCATCGACCTCGCGCATCTGGATGTCCATGAGAACCAGGTCGTAATGCTGGCTGGCCACCGCGTCGATCGCCGATGCCCCATCAGATACCGCATTCACCTCACAGCCGGCTCTGCGGAGCATGGCGCTTGCGATATCGCGATTCATCTCGAGATCGTCGACCACGAGAATTCTTGCCGTTCCGAATGCCGGAACCTCGCCCGGCTCGTTGGGCTCAAGAGCACTGCGCGAAGCACGTGGCAGCGAAACCTCGATCCAGAAGGTCGACCCGCAGCCCTCGTTGCTCTCGAACCCAATGCGCCCGCCCATGAGCTCCACGAGGCTCTTGGAGATGGCGAGGCCTAGCCCTACGCCATGGGTCGCGTCACCCTCCGACTGATGCAGTTGCGAGAAACGCTGGAACAGACGGTGGCGGTGGCGAGCAGGGATGCCGATGCCGGTGTCGGACACCGAAAAGCCGATGCGTTCACCCGCGTCACTGGTGCCACGATGGTCGACCCTGACGACGATCCGCCCCGCCGGTGTGAACTTCACTGCGTTGTTCAGGAGGTTGAGCAGAATTTGCCGCAGGCGCGGCTCATCGCCGAGCACGGCATCCGGAAGGTCGGGATCGAGCTCAAGAGTGATCGGGAGTCTCTTCTTGTCCGCCAGGGCTCGGACAATCGAGACTGCGTTGTCGACGAGCGAGACCAACGAGAACGGCTTGACCTCGATCGTTGTCCGGCCAGCTTCGATCCGGGCGAAATCCAGGAGGTCATTGACCAGCGTGAGAACAGCCGATCCGGCGGCCTCGATGCGTTTCGCATAGAGGCGCTCAGACGGCCTCAGCGGCTCATCCAGCAACAGTTCTGTGTAGCTGATGATTCCGCTCAGGGGCGTACGGATCTCGTGACTCATCGATGCCAGAAAGTCCGTCTTGGCCTCGTTGGCCTGCTCCGCCTGCCGCAGCGCCCCCTCGGCGGCCTGGTTGGCAGCGCGAAGCTCCCTTTCCCGGTCTGCGACCGCTTCGGCCATCCGATCGAACGTCTTTGCGAGAGCGCCGATCTCTCCTCTGGCATGCAGATTTGAGCGAACGGACAGATCGCCGGACTCGATAGCGGCCGCGGCCCTCACCAGCGAACGAAGCGGGGTGAACAACAGAACCTCACCGCCGACGAGCGTCAGCAGCACAGATCCGGCAAAGACCATCGCGATCAAGAGAGACTGTCTTTGGAACTCTTCGTCTTCCGGCCCCACGATGGATTGAAGACCGATGCCCACCATGACCGTTCCAGCCGTCTCGGTGAGCCTCTTGGCCGCGAACAGACGCGCGTGACCCGCTAAGTCCGGCCAGACCTCGACCTTGCTGGACGTCTGACCGGCGATCGGAGCCATCTCCTGCCCATCAAAACGTCGGCCGAGCAATTCTGGGTTTGGGGGATAGACAGCAGCAATATGGCCGCGCCCGTTGATGACGCTTGCCATCACATCGCGGCCCCTGCCGACGTTTGCCGTCTCGACAGCTTCGAACAGCCTGAGATCGACCGCGGCGACGAGCGCCGCCGCAGTGCGGCCTTGGTGAACGATAGGCGCGAATAGCGGAATCCGGACGATGTCGGGGGTGGGGCCAGGTATCGGTTCGCCCGTCACGACCTTTCCAGCAGCCAGCGCGGCTTGCACATCGCTGCTCACCACGAGTTTTTTAGCCTCCTCCGGTATCTCGGCGCAAAAGTCGGTACCATCCGGCCTCACAATGCTGAGTTCGCCCAGCCACAAGTGGTGTTCGCGATCGGCGGCGACCGCGCTGCACGCCGCCTGCGAGGCGAGGAGATCGAGGGACGAGGCCCGCGCCGGCACCATCGTCCTGGCCCGATCCAAAATGCGCCCGCCCCTCTCCACCGAGAGAGAAGTCAGAAATTCCGCCTGTGATCGTGCAATGGTCAGGCTCTGGTCACGATGATCCCGAGCCTGGACAAAAACCACAGCGAGAAGGGGAAGAAAAGCCACCAGTCCCATCATTAGGAACCGGGATCGCAGGCCTAGCGAGCTGACCGCAAGCGATGGCTTGAGGATCCAACCGGCCCACATCTGCCCATTCGAAGCACCGCCCGGCTCGAAAACGTGGCGGCGCAGGTTTCCCGACCCAGGCCTATTTTCTCTGTGGAGGTAAACTCCGAATCTCTGAGCTATCGGATGCACTTGATGACTCGATGAAATTTAAAGTGACTTAGCGGATGGCGAGGTTCTCGCCCGAAGTAAACATAGCGACACATTCAGCCAAGAAGCCGTTCATCTGCTTTTGATTCAGATCAATTGTGAGGAGCATTGCCTCCGCGCGGGAAGGATAGGAACGCCTGTTGCCTATGTGCGTCCAGGCCCGCGAGGTCGCGACGAATGCCTGTTCATGAGTTCAATGCACAGCCGAATAGCGCTCGCCTCCACAAAACCAGAACTCGAAGAGAGCCTGCCGCGCATAATCTGTTATGATTTGTACTACATTCCCTTGCGCCTTCTGGAGAGAATTTCTGAAAAATCTTACCGCGATGCAGTAACCTCAACGTCTGTACTTTGAGGCCAAAACTGATCCATGTTAATTACCCCAGAAGGAGTAGGACCGCTGATCATCGGTAGAGAGCCCCTATATCCGATGGCGCTCCCTTCGACAGCGCTACGGCAATGTGGAGCGATGAAGTCTTGCAGGCCCCCGGTGTGGGCGGGCTAGCATTACTTTGGCAGATCAGGCCGTCCGGCAAGCCATCCTCGGAGCTTTGGCTAACGCCGAAGGCGGTACATCCTCGCACAGCCCCCACCCCGACGATGCCCGCACTGCGATAGACTCGTCGCGGAAACCGCACGGCCAAAAGTACCAAAGTAATGCTAGATGCACGGCAATCGCACCGCTCGGTAAGATCGGCCTCAATACCGCGGCCCATCTTCATCGGGCATGACGTGTACGGACACTCGTGCCGATCTGACTGTCTCGTGAAACACCCGTATGGCACCGAGCGCCCGGGTTCCTCGGATTCCGAAAACTGCCTGCTCTGCCGAAACCGCTCGGCTCAGCCGATCGTTCCCATTGCCCGGGCACGCTGCGCCGGGTCCGTCATTTCCCGAATCCGGCGCCCCGCTTCGATCAGATCACGCGTATCCTGCTCGGAAAGCACCGACGCAGCCACCTGGTTAGCCTCCTTCAACTGGCCGTCAAGAGCCAAGACCAGGGCAAGGTTTCGCCTGTAAACAGGCTGGACGTCCGGCGCTGCGGCCACTTGGCGCATGATGGCTACGGCTTCAGCGGTGTCCCCAGCAAGTGCATAGGACAAAGCGAGGTTGGTCTTCACACTGAGATTTTCGGGCGCCTTGGCCAGGGCTGCCTGATAAAGGGACTGAGCTTCCTTGGGACGCCCGAGCAGGGCGAGAGCCGTCCCCTTTGCCAAGATCGTCGTCACATCGCCCGGCCGCCTGGTCAAAGCTTGGTCGAGCGCCACCAGCGCTTCGCGCGGCTTGCCCAGGGCGAGTTGTGCCTGACCGAGACCGCTCAATGCACCCGGGTCATTCGGCGTTATGTCCAGCGCCGCCTGATAGTAGCCGGCGGCGCGTGCCGGATCGCCAACCTGCGCCAGCGCATCGCCGAGTTTGACCAGTGGTTTGGGGTCACCAGGATCATTGGTCGCCGCTCGCTGGTAGAAACTGATTGCGGTTGCCGGATCACCGGCTTCGCGAATGCGATCTCCCACCCGCAGCAGCGATCCCTGCGAAGCGTCGTGTGACGCCGAGCAGGCTGAAACCATCAGCAACCCGGAGACCGCAAGGAAGCGCGCCATGTAGAGCGACATAATGTGGCCTCCCTGATATGCTGATTCCGGGCCGCAAAGCCCTTCATATGTAGGACTCGAAACTCCTGCGCCCTTTTCCGAGCACCGCGACGCGATGTTACTAGTCCTAGGGCTCTATGCCAACTGATCGAAACCAGGCGAAATTAGCCATCAGATTCTGCAGGCGAAATTAGCCATTAGATTCTGAGGGCGCGTCGAAGGCACGGGCCCGGAAGACAGCGCATTCAGCGGGGATGTCCGTTCCGGAGGGGCCCGACGGCCTGCGTTAGACCCGCATTGGGGACAGATCTACCCTCCAAACAATGGTCCGCTTCCCGGCGCGGATGGGTCAGAAGGAATGTCCGGTTCTGAGGAGCTCGGAAGGCACCCGAACGTCAGCAACGGGAACCAAGCTGTCCTTTAGCCCGCACCCGAGACCAGGACCTCCCGGGCTCGCCTATTCGTCCGCCAGCAGCCTCGCGGTGAAATTCCCCGTCCACAGGCTCTCATGCCGTCGGTAGATCCGCGCCGCGGCGTAGCTGCTCCACCGGCCGTGCTCCATCGCCTTGTCAAGCGGGATCCCGAGCAGGTCGGCCGCGGCCATCATCCCGGCGCGCAGGCTGTGCGCCGAGAAGTCCTCCGGGGCGACGCCGGTGCGGGCGAGGACGCGCTTCACCAGCCGCGCGATGGTTGCCAGGTCGACCGGCAGCAGGCGCCCGCCGACGTCGGCCATCAGGTTGCCGCCGCGGTCGAGCCGGCAGAACAGGGCGCCCGGCCCGTCACCGCGAGCCTCAAGCCAGCGGCGCAGCGCCGTGACGGCGCACAGCGACGAGCCGGGTACCGCCTCGACGCCGACCTTTGGCGCCGTGCCGCCCCTGATCGGCCTTGGAGCGGCCAACGAACCGCACGAGGCCCTCGGCCGAGAACGTGGCGTCGCGCAAGTCAAAGGCGGAGAGCTCGGAGCGGCGGAATCCGCCGGCGAAACCGATCAGCAGCAGCGCCATGTCGCGCAGGGCGCGTCGCCCCCCGCCGGCGAGCTCGGCGCCGGCCAGCTCCGGATGCGACCCCGGGGTCAGCACCAGCGACGCGGCGCGCAGGTTGGGCTCGAGCAGCGCCGCCTTGCGGGTCGGCCGCGCGCCCTTGGTCCGGCGCAGGTCCTTGAGGAAGGCCTCGAACTCGGCGTCGTCGAGCTGCAGAGGTCGCTTCAGCCGCTTGCGGATCGCCACGACCGCGGCGCGGCGCAGCAGGATGGTGTTCAGCGACCGCGTCTCCGACAGGGCGGTCAGGTGCATGACCAGCCAGCGCTCGTCGGCCGCGGCCACCGGATCGGCTCCGGTGGGTCGAGGCCGAAGCCCAGGCACCATTCGCTCCAGGCGCGCCAGGCCTTGCCATAGGCGATGCGCGTGTTCTCGGCGAGCGAGGCTTCGACCAGCTGGTCGGCTTTCGCCGCCAGCGCCTTGATCTCGGCGATCTTCGCCGATCAGGCCGTAGGCGGCCGAGACCTGCTTGAACTGCTCCTCGGCCGCAGGGTCCCCGGGATTGAGATCCGGGTGCAGCTTCCGGGCGAGCCGGCGGTATGCGTTGCGGATCTCTCCCGGCGGAGCGTCGCGTTTCACGTCCAGGATCTCGTACGGATCTTCGTTCACCGCTCCCTCCGTGCTTCAATCCCGCCGACGTGACAAGCCGGGGGCCCTGGAAGATCGCCGCTCGGCAGGGGCACGCACCAAATCGGCCGCCGAACCGCTGCTTAAGGCAGCCGCGCCGAAAGCGCTTTGCGCTGCGTCAAGTCGAGCCATTGATCACGTAGGTGCGCGAGCGACGGCCCAAAATCTTAACCGATTGATCCAGCGCAAAGCCGATCGCTGCAGACCTTGAAAGTATTGCTCGTTGGATTGTCCCCCAATCGGCGCACAGCGAGCGTCATGCGCAATCGAGGCGGACCGGGCCGTCCCGTGCGGCCAGGGCCGGGGAGAACCGAGGGTCGGACCATGATCACCATCGAAGACTGCCTGGCGATGAGCGTGCTGACCGAGGAGGAGATCGAGCTGCTCGCGGAGCATGAGCACCTGCCCGAGATTCTTGCGATCGGCTTGGGCAACTCTTTGGCCCATACGAAGAAGGGCAAGAGCAAGATCCGGCACTGGATCCGCGACGAGATCCACGCTGCGCAGCAAAACGGCGACCGGCTCCGGGTTGCCAAGCTCAAGCTGGTTCTGCGGCACTTCTGCGAGTGCCATCCTGACGCGCACCATCATGCCGGCGGCGGAACTGAAGCGGCGCCAGGCCCTTAGTCTGGCCGCCTCCGCCCCCTCGCTCCGCCGGGCGAGACATGGCCGGCGATGGATGCTTGCTGCCATGCCGCGACAAGCGCAGCATGGCACATTGCTTACGATCCGGAGCGCGCCGTGCCCGCCACGGCGCCTGACTTACGGACGGGAGGGCCGAATGAGGGTTGGCGCATTCATCGCCTTATCGGCCATGTCGGCATTGACACCATGCGCTGCAGGAGCAGCCGGCGACAGCGAAAGAGGACGGACCATTGCCGAAACCTGGTGCGTCTCCTGTCATGCCCGCCAGAGCGATCAAACCGCAATCGATGCAGCGCCCTCGCTGTCGGCAATCCAAGAACGGCCCGATCTCACACCGGATCGCCTCCGGACGTGGCTGGCGGATCCACATCCGCCGATGCCGAACCTCAACCTCACCCGTCAGGAGATCGAGGATCTGGTTGCTTATCTGCGACGACCAGATTAGCCGCCCCGGTCAACTTGGCACAGTGTGACCGTCGCTGGGATACCGGCCATCGTCTGGAATGGCCAGAAACCGCAGCGCAAAACTCCGTTGCCGTGGAAAAAATTTTGACACCAGCGTTTTGTGACAGGCTGCCTATAGTCGGCCCCGGCAGCGGAATCGAGAGTTTGCGCAACATTCGGCGGTCTTCGGCGGAATCTTGCTGTCTGGCGGATCGACCCTTCGGCGAAGGCCGGAATGCTACAATACCTGTTGCCAAAGCCGCCAGACGCTTCGATTGGCCAGATCAACAATTGGCGCGCACAGAGACGCCGAATGTGATATAGTTCCCAAATTCGGTGCTCTTATTTCATAAGAATATTCGCTCAGGAGGCCGCCGTGAAGAAAGCCCAGGTCCGCCATCTCCATATTGAAGATGATCATCGCTGTGTGGTTCCCCCCGCCGCCGACGTCATCGCTCAGCCAATTGGAGGCTCGGGTATTGAATTGACGATGCTCTATGGCGATAGGGACGAATTTGGCGAGCTAATTGCCAAATCCGCAGTGGCGGTTAGCTTTGATGCCGAGCAGGCAATGAAAGTCCTTCGATTTTTGCAATTGGCCCAGAGGTGCTTCGGCTGGTCCGCATCCGAGGCCGGTGTGCAGATCGTGTCGACGTATCAAAGCGGAACACGGCATTAGGCTTTCCGAGCGACCGTGCACGACTGCCTTCGCCCAGTGCGGGCTACAGTGGCATCACCGGGTTCGGACGTGTCACGCTGAGGCTAGAACCGCTCCGCCATCTTGGCGAGATTCGACGCCAGGTGTTGCCCCTCAGCATCGAGCGAGATCAGGCGCTTGCGCGCCGATCTGCGCAGACCGTCCACGCCGATCTACACGTCAATCCCGCCGCGCGGCAACTTGGACCGCTCCTTGCCAGGGTTCGTCGTTGGCGCCATCCCGATGATGCATACGATCTCGTAGCCTTGCTGAGCGAAGGCTTGCTCCAGCTCGCCATCCGTGGGCCAGTGCTCAAGCGGGATAGTGATCGATAGGGACTCAAATGCTCCACGGCTGCCGCTCCCGCGAGCCGATGCCCAGAGTTCAAACCACTGCATCCAAATGTCTCCCGATCATCACTGCAAATCAGTGCGCAAACGCCATTGGCGCCATACGGCAGCGGCATTCTGCACGCCTCGACCCCGAGCCTGCGCGAGATCTTCAGGAGCACGGGGGGTATCCGTGCTGCGAGATGATCCGGCCGCCTGCTCCAACTTTCACCTACTTCTTGTCCTGGATGTGCGACCCCAAAGTACCTCCGATTTCCATCCCAGATCTGGCGGGAGATTAGGCCCCTTCCGTTTGGCTAGAGTATAAAAATAGCTATACACAAACACGCGCACCGCACTTGAGAGATTTCCAAAGCCCGTGATCTTCTTGTCGATTCTCGTCACCAGCTCGCTCATTGTTAGGCTTTCTTTCTCCAGGATCTCTTCTAAAGCGTCCCAAAAGGGTACTTCCAGGCGCATGCTTGATCACATGCCAGAAACTGTAACATTGCGAGTGCGAAGTATTGACGGATGATCGCCCATTAAGTGCCGCACAGTTTCTCTGGAGCCGTCATTTGACACTTCCCAAGCCTCCAGTGTCTTCCTCCGGGACCCGACTGAAGTACTAATTCTAAATCGGCATGGCTTCTTGATGCCGATTCACAAATCGTCGATTCCGCTTCGACTGGAGCATCGGAGGTGTGCCTTGGGCTTGCCGGCGGGTGCCCGAGCGTTGGCGCCATTCCAGCAGGCCCGCCACAGACGATAGGCCTCGCCGTATTCGCTCGCCGGGCTGGTCTCGTTGCCGAAACGGTCGCGGAACGGGTTGATCACACGGTTGCCGCCGTGGTCGAAGCCGTCCTCCGTCGCCGCAGGACCAAAGCTCTCAGCGACGGCATCGTTGCGGAGCCCGCGGAGAAGCGCAAAGGCGTCGAGGCTGCACAGCCCGAGCCACTCGTCGAGCTCCGATGGGACAACGCAGAGCCGGCGCGGACGACGCCAGCGGCCCAGCACGTCCCAAACGAGGGGTGCGGGATCGTCCTCGGCTTCGTGCGGTCGGCCGATGACATGGAGATCGAGGCAATCCGCAAAGCAACCGGTCAGTTGCACCCGCCCCGCCCCCATGCGCACGATTGTCAGCCCCAGCTGTTGGAAATCCTTCAGCGCAGGCTCGGCCGAATTCCGACCCATAAACGGCGGCAGGATCATGCCCTGGCGTGTATCCGGCCTCGGGCTGCTGGTCGAGGCCAGGCGAAGCGTTCTATCGACCATTGAACCCTCCAATGCGGCATGGGGCGCGGTCGCTGACCGTAGCGACGATCAGGTCGATGTTCTCAAGGACGAGGCAGATCTGCTCAAAGCAACCACTGCAGCAGCCCCTGCCTGCCCCGCAGAACCGTCACGCTCATCCCCGGATGTCGCGACACCGCCAGCCGGGCCGGAGTGCCGCGACAGATGCGGCTTGTGGCCGCGCAGCATCCGCATCAGTCAGGCTGGCCGGATGGCGACGCAGAGCGCTCGACACCATAATGCGCACGCAGGGCCACGACCGATCGCGGCTCGATCATGAAATATTGGGCGATCATCTCGTCCGGCAGGCCGAGATCGACCAACGCCGCAAGGGCGGCGCCGCTGATCGGCCAGGCCCCGCCGATGAAACCACCTTTCCGCGACAGCGCGTGGCGCACAACGCCTTCATGATGCGCAGACATGGGCGCTCCTCCCTGGGCTCGCACAGTTTTGCGCGTGCGGCAACGCAGCGGACGGCGCGACGCGGGGCGCCGCGCTCTGCTCCGAGATCGGCCTACTCTGCGGCGATACTCGTGCGGGTGGCCTTCCCACTCCCCTGGGGCGCGCCTTGCCCCAAAGAGGACTGCGCCGTTTCATACAATAGCGCTACGCCATTGCTGGCAGCGTGCCGCGCGATCTCGGCGAGCTTGCCGCCTTCATCGAGATAAGCCCGCATCGAGGCCGTGACCCAATCCTGCTGCAGCTTGATCACGTCCGCGATATTCCGGGATCCGGCGATCGACTTGTGGAGCTCGAGGTCCTCGCGCAACCGCGCGCTGACGAAGCCGACCAACTCCTCCTGCCATTCCAGGCTGGCCTGCACATAGGGCTTTCCGGCCTGGACGACAGCGTTCGTCGCCGAGCTGGTGAATGGGAACAGCGCAGAAAGGGCTACTGCCATGCCGGCCGCGGTGTCGTCCTGCTTGCTCATGGTTGGCCTCCAAATCGGAATCTGTTGAATGAAAGTCAAGCCGCCAAGCTGCGAGCGCCCCCTCAGGGGCCCCGACAGTACGAGACGATTTCCGCAATTATTTTGTTCTTCAGGTCATCCAATCGGCGCCGATTGGATCAAAAAACCTTGGCCCCTATAATATTTCGAGTCAACACTCAATTATTCTTTTGGCCGATGGTAACGATATCAAGTGGGAGTATCGGGAAAATGCTCACGATGTTGTACGGCATTTTTAGTTATTCCCGCATCGCGGCGGATCGGTCGGTCGATCGGATGAGGTCGCGGATCGCCGGATAGATCTGGCTCTGCCAGCGGCGTCCGCTGAACACGCCGTAGTGTCCGACGGCGGCCTGCAGACGGTGCTTCATATCCGGATGGAGACCGGAACAGAGCGCATGGGCGGCAGCGGTCTGGCCAGGGGCGCAGATCTCATCGCGTTCGCCTTCGACGGTCAGCAGCGCGGTCCGGCGGATCGCCCGAGGGTCGACGCGCTCGCCGCGGAAGGTCATAGCCCCGGTCGCCAGCAGTGCCTCCTGGAACACCTTGCGAACGGTATCGAGATAGAATTCCGCTGGCAGATCGGCGACTGAGAAGTACTCGTCGTAGAACGCCTTGATCGTCGCCGCTTTCTCCGTCTCGCCCCGGGTCAGATGGCCGTAGAGATCGCGATGCGCCCGCAGGTGCCGAGCGATATCGAGCGACATGAAGGCGAGGAGCTGGGCGAAGCCGGGATAGACCTTCCGCCCGGCACCCTGGTGAGGTCCGGGGACGGTGGCGATCAAGGTTCTCTCGAACCAGTCGAGTGGCTTGCCGGTCGCAAGTTCGTTCACCTTCGTCGGGTTGACCCGCGCATCGACCGGGCCGGCCATCAGGGTCATGCTCCGTGGCTGGGCGGTATGGCCGGCCGCCGCCATCACCGCCACGGCCGCAAGCACCTCGACGCAAGGTTGACAGACTGCCACGACATGAGCGCCGGGGCCGATCAGCTCGAGGAACCGGATGACATGCTCGACCTGGTCGTCGAAGCCGAAGGATCCGTCCGACACAGCGACGTCGCGGGCGTTGTGCCAGTCGGTGATGAACACATCGTGCTCGGCCAGTAGCGTGCGGACCGTAGGCCGGAGGAGCGTGGCGAAGTGGCCGGACAGCGGCGCCACGATCAGCACCCGCGGCTGGACCGCTTCGACGTCCTTGCGGAAATGAAGGAGCGTACCGAACGGCGTGATCGCGACGGGCGCTTCGGCAATGGTTGCCTCCCGGTTGCCGACGGCAACCCGATCGATGCCGAAGGCCGGCCGGGCGTGGGTCAATTCGGTCCGCGACAACAGCTCCCATGCGGCAGCGGCTGGCCGCAGGCCGAAGGGATCGGCAGTACCGGCCGCGGACCACAATCCGAGGTGGGCCACCTGTGCCATCGCGCGGATCGGTGCACAGAATTCAAAATAGGATTGATAGGCGGAATACAGCACGCTTCAGGGCTTTCGAAAATCCCTGGAAAGGCTAGAGGGTGCGCCGTTCGCCGACGAGATGGTGGATAGGCTGCGTCCCTACGCCAAACGTCGTCGGCGGGGCGCTGAAACGGGTATGGTATCAAGCGACATCCGGAACTGGAACCCCGTGTCAGATTTCCATGTCGCCCGACACTTGGTACGCAGTTGCTCATGCGTTCCGTCTGGTGGCCAGAATCCCAGCGACGCTCACACTACCCCGATTCACGCCGTGGCGGCGGACGTCACCGCTCCGGGGTCGGTCGCGGCGATGAGGCCCCCTCTCCGGTCTAGTGCATGCAGCCTAGTTGGAGGAGGACGCTTCGAGCGTTACCTTTCGTTCCAGCAAGGCGCCAGGTTTTTGCCGTCACAGCATCAATTTGGCATGGACGCCATCGACCGGATCTGGCGACGTCGTCAGCGACGCCAATCCGGTTAACGGCTGATTTTGATCTAGAGCGGTTGAGATGGCCAAGACAGATAACCCACCAGATTGGGCACGCGTCCGAAACACTTTCCCTATTGGCGCGAGTATCGCGACTTCATTGCTGAGCAAGTTCCAATATTATTGCGTCAGCATAGGGGCCGGATGCGGAAGACCGCGGCCCACGCGTCTGTTGACATGATGTTTGCCAAGCGGCACAGATCCGAGCCGCTTGAACGATTTCGCCGATCAGGGTACCGGCGCGTGGGAGACTATTATGGATTGGCGTGGGGATGGGGCGTTCAGTTGCTCACCCATAACGGGATAACCGAACCCGCCCTAGGCAATCCAGACTATGCATTACTGAGCTAGAGACCCGTAGCATTACTGAGCTAGAGGCCCGTAAGTTCTGGTGCCTGATGACCATCACGAGCGCCTGTCGTGTCTGCTTGGGAAATCCGGCGGCGGACACTGGCGACGGAAGACCTGAGTCCCCGCGCTCAAAGCTGACGCGAGGATCTGCATTGATCTGGACGCATTTTGGACGGAACCAATACTCATGACGGAAGTGCTGCATTTTCCATACAAGCCGAGAATCGGATTGATGTGTTTTGGCGCCGTGTTTTTCCTGGCCGGTGGAGTCCTGATGGCGCACAAGGCAGCGACAACGAACAGAGGACTCGTCATCAACCATCTCGTGGAACTCTCGGTTGGAGGCGCCAGAATATTTTATGGCGTCTTTGCCGGCGTGTCCGCTCTGTTCGTGCTGACGTGCTTGTTTGCCCTCGCCGCGGGGCTGTTCAGCCGGCAGTCGGTGGAACTCTCGGACTCTGACTTATCGGTGCCGAAGAACCTCTTTTCTCCCGATCCGATCATTTTGCCGATCTCCGCAATCCGCGAAGTCCGGCTGCAGACGGCCTCACGACAGCGCAGGCTTTCGATCCGACATGCCGGCGGTGTGCTGTACATTAGCGAGACGCTTCTTCCGAGTCGGTCCAGCTTCGAGGCCCTGCAGGCCGCGATTCTCGAGCGCCTACGGCGCTTCAACTACGTCCGCTCGCAAAATTGGCGATGACTCCTTCGGATTTGCATCCGTTGAGGAGTAGGAGAGCCTAACAGAGCGGGGGCTGGCTCAGGCGACCGTTCTGGCAGAGGTGTCGTCATTCGCCGCGAGACCCGGAAACCAGTCCTCGAAATTCGTCCTCAGGACGCCGTCCAGCGTTCGGGTCCGGACCTGCGACAGATGATGCGCGCCACGCTTCGTCCACTGCATCCGCTGGAGAATTGTCACGTTTCAAAGCAATGCTGCACTGAATGATTGGGGCGACGAATCTCTTCACTCGTTCTGTAGAGATGTTCTCAGAAGCCGACGGCAAATCACGCTGGCAGCTGATAGGTCGTGTCTGTCCCATCGGATGGTGTAGGAGTCGGCACCGATAGGAGGGTAAGTAGTTGAAAGCGTCCGATGCGGATAGAGCCATGGAGCAGCCGCCGGAAGCGTCAGCTACGGAGAGGCCACCGTATCCAGGTAGCGAGGCGACTGTTGGACAGTTCATTGGTCTGGCGGACGAATACCTTACGGCGGCGAATTCACTGTTGCCGCAGGTTAATTGCGTAAACTCGGCGTCTTCTGCTCCAGCACGTCTTTGCGCGATTCATGCAGTCGAAATGTACCTGAACGCCTTTCTCGTCTTCCATGACATCAACCACAAACAGGTGCGCGGATTGCAGCACGATCTGGCCCAACGGACAGCTATGGCGAGCCAGAAGGGTCTCTGCCTCAGAGCCAAGACGCAGGCCCATCTTCTGAAAATCCACGATCAGCGCGAGTATCTCGTCGTGCGATACGGTCCAGAGCAGATAGGTGGTCTGTCGGAACTCAACCGAATGTTCGCCACGCTGAAGGAGGTCAGCACGAAGGTAAGGACCGCGATCCTAGATCAACCCTATGATTCGACTGATGCGCGGTTCAAGAAATACTGGTGAGCCACGGCCCGGCCAAGGCTACCTAAGCGGGGCCCATGCTGATTTCGGCTGCTTGACCCTTCTACTCCGGGATGAGGCGGACGGCCTGCAGGCACGTCTGCCGGACGGCACTTGGCACCACATCCCGCCGGCCGAAGGTCATCTCGTCGTGAACTTCGGAGAAATTCTCGAACGCTGGACGAGCGGGCGGATCCTTGCCGCCGAGCACCGCGTGCTGTCACCGGGCCGGTAGCCCTTCTTCGTGTCATTCTTCTACGAGCCGCTTCGGAGAGCGCTGGCGGTCCGGCGAGCGGATCTCCACATCCTTCGCGGAGCCCGCAGTCAACTTCGCCATCGACAAGCGCATTGTCCAAGCGCCAGCGGAGGGCTCGTCACGTTGTTGAGCGTGGCCGCGATTCGGCCGGCATCGCCAGGCTCAGGCCGCGACGCCAGCCGCATCCCGCCATGACACGAACGCCTCAGCGCGGAGGCGGCGGTGCGTTCGGGCGGTGGTGAGATGGCGGCAGACATTGAAGGTGTTGTAGGTCGCGGTATGCATCGACAGGAACTGCTGCGACGAGGCGGCCGATTTGAGCCGTTGCAGCTTGCGCTCCCGCCGGCGAACCGGGACATGCGAGCTTTCGGCCCGGTTGTTCAGCCGCTTGCCCTTGATGTGAACGGCGGCGCCCAGGCCCAGATCGCGAAGCGCCGCGGCGTAGGCCGGGCACCTGTCGGTGACCCAGGCGGTTGGAGTGATGCCCTGCTTCCGGAGGGGCTTGCGCATCAGCTTGCGGGCTGCAGCCGCGTCCCGCCTGGCCTGAACCAGCACGTCGAGCACCTCACCCTCGGCATCGACGGCGCGCCAGAGATACATCTGCTTGCCGCCGATCGGGACGAACATCTCGTCGAGGTGCCAGCGCCGGTGCGGCGCCGGCCGCTGCGCGCGAAGGCGCCTCGCGATCATCGGGCCGAACGCGCTGACCCACCGACGGATCGTCTCGTGCGACACCTCGATCCCGCGTTCGGCGAGCAGGTCCTCGACGTCGCGGTAGCTCAGCGTGAAGCGAAGGTACATCCACACGGCGCGTTGGATCACGTCGGATGGAAAGCGATAACCGGCATAGTCAGGCGGGGTCATGGCCACCGCTATGCCGCTCGCCGGCCCTCCGCAAGGCCGCGAACGTGACAAGCCCCTCCGGCTAAACGGGCGCTTTCGGTCCCAAAACGGACCCGGTTCGGCGATCCGGCGTAACCGTAACATTACCGCTGCAGCCTCGTTTCCGCTGGATGGGGAGGGCATCGTTGAACCTCTCGCACTCCGTTTGAAGTGGATCCCCTTGAGCACCCTGTCATTCGGAGCCGGCCTTGCGCCATCGCTGACCGGTTGAACTGACCAGAGTTCGAACCGAGCCCCGCTTCAAGAGGCGACGGGCCTCACCGCAGGGACAGCGGGATCAGAGGAGGAGTCTGCGCTGACATCGAACCGGGACACGTCTTCCGCCCTCGTACAAGGTGCCATGTTGCAACCGGGCCTTTGGACTGGAGGTCGCTGCCGATGCTGAGCAGATCCGCCCGGCGAGGACTATCACGGCTCATGCTCCGGTGGCCGGCTCGTCGTGCGGTGCTCGCCAACCGCGCCGAGACGAACGACGAGTTCGCTTCACTTTGCGAGATCTATGCCGAAGCGCACGATGCGCTGGAGACGTGGCTGAGGTCCGACCACTCCCTCGCCGACGCTCGCGCTGCCGAGTATCGGGAGCTGGTTGCAGAAATCGAAGGCGAGATTCTGGACAAGCTTGCCGTGTGTTCCGACAAGCCAGGGCTATAGTCCTGAAGTCGCTCTGGCGAAATATTCTACTACTCATATGCCATATTTGATTTTAGAAATGTGATTTTTTCAGTACGATGGTTGAATATGGATGAGAGCGGCGAGGGAAACATGCCAGCCGAGCTCAACGAAACGAATTGCGTCCCGTCCGATTGCAAGGTCGAAAAGGCAGGAATTGACGAGGCCTACATCCGGGAGGCGCTCGCCCGCCTGTTGAGCGACCCGAATTTCCACGCCTCCGATCGCAACCGCCGCTTCCTGCGCTTCACGGTCGAGGAGACCCTCGCCGGCCGCGGCGACCGCGTCAAATCCTACTCGATCGCAATCGACGTGTTCGGCCGCGGTGAGGATTTCGACGGCAGCTCCGACCCGATCGTCCGGATCGAAGCGGCGCGGCTCCGGGCGGCGCTGACGGCCTACTATGCCGGTCCCGGATCCGATGCCTCGATCCGCATCACAATGCCCAAAGGGGGCTACGTCCCGTTCTTCGAGGCTCGACCAGGCGATCGCCCCGCCGAGCCTCCGGAGACGCCACCATCCGCTCCGCAGGCGCCCGAGCCCAAACAGCCACAGCACCCCTTCGCGATCATGGGCAGGTGGAAGGGCCTGGCTGTCGTCGCCGCCTTGATCGCGGCAGTCGCGGTCGGCGCATACCTGTTCCTGCAGCCGCCGGCGGCGTCGCAGAAACCACTCCTGATCGTCGATCCGGTCGCAGTGGCACCAGGTGATCCCGTGAGAACCCAGATGGCGCTCGGCCTGTCCCAGTCCCTGATGATGGCCATGACGCGGTTCCAGGGGATCCGTGTGGTCTATGCGCCGGATGACGCGCGGCGCCAGGTGATCGAAGATCGCCTGGCCGTGGAGGGCGACCGGCGCTCACTCTATGTGCTCGACTCCAGCCTTCGGGAGGACGGTGGTTCGATCCGCTTCTGGTGGCGGCTGAGCGACGTCCGGCGCGGCGAGACGGTCTGGTCGGATGCGATCGATCGGTCGGTCGCCGACGGGACCATGATCCCGATCGAGGATGAGATCGCGCGCGATGTCGCGACGCGCATCGGAGAGCCGACGGGGCTCGTCACCACGCGCGAGACGCATATCGAGATGGTTCTCCCGACCAGCGGCTATGGCTGCGTCCTGCGGGCGCGTGCCTATTACATGGCGATTTCCGAGATCCTGCACCGAGACGTCCGTGCGTGCCTCGAAGCGACGGTCGCGGCGGATGCGACCTATGCAGACGCCTGGTCCATGCTCGCCTTTGTCTATCTCGACGAGGATCGCAACGGCTTCAATCGCATCGGCACGGCGCAGGAATCGGCGACGCGGGCGCTGCAGGCGGCCGAACGGGCCGTGGCGCTGGCTCCGGAGTCCGAGACCGCCCTCGAAGCGCTGATGGACGTCAACCACCGGCTCGGCAATTTCGAGGTGGCAGACCGGGCCGGCCGCCGGGCGATCGAAATCAACCCGAACAATCCCGAGCTGCTGGCGGAACTCGGTATTCGCATCTTCGCCCGTGGCCGGTGGGACGAAGGCGCCGAGATGGTCCGGCGCGCCGCCGAGCGAAGCATGGTTCTGCCGCCGCTGAACCGCTTCACGCTCGCCTTCGACCACTATCGCAAGGACGAGTTCGACGAGGCGCTGACCGAGGCGAAGCAGATCCAGCTGCCGCAGTTCTACGGCACCCACCTGGTGCTGGCGGCGATCTATGGCAAGCTTGGCCGCCAGGCAGAAGCGCAGGCCGCCGTGGCCCGGCTGCTGGAACTGCGCCCGGATTATGCCGCCGAGATGCGGGATGACTTCCGCTCACGACACTACACCGATGCCTTGATCGACATGCTGGCGGACGGCCTCCGCCAGGCGGGCCTCGCAGTCCAATAAGGGAGCGGTGACAAGCCATGGACCAAGCGCCAAGTCGGCGCGGGGATCGGCATGGGTCTCGGGCTCGATTCACGGCCATGCTCTTGGCAGGCACTACTCGAAGGCAAACACCCGCTTCCAGTCCTTCCTGATGCTGATCACGGTCCAGCCACGCGCTTTCGCCTCGCTCATCAGCGTCTCGGAGAAGTTGCCGACCTTCGTTCCTTCCAGGCCACCGGCCGGTCCATACGCATATTCCCGATCGTTGTCGTCGTGACAGACCAGCATCTTCAGTCGTGCACCGCCGCCGGCATCGGTCCATTCGAGCATCTCTCGGTCGCCGTCGGAATTGCCGAAGGCTGCAAGGGGCCTCTTGCCGATGAACAGGTTGATCCCGATCGCCTTCCCATCGCCGTCGTCGATGAAGAACACCTTCGGCATCCGCATCAGCACGGGCACGCCGCCTTCGGCCTCGTACTTGGTCACGATGCTTGAGCCAATGACGTGTTCCGGGGGAATTCCATAGACGCGTTGCGCATAGGCGCGCACGAATTCCTGCCCACCACCCGTTGCGATGTAGATGCGGAACCCATTGGCGCGCAGATGGTCCATCAGCTCGAGCATCGGCTGGTAGACGAGTTCGGTGTAAGGCCGGTTGAAGCGGGGGTGCCTTGCCGTCTCCAACCAACGCTTCACGATCTCCGAGAACGCGTCGTCGCTCATCCCTGCATGCGTGACGCCGATGATCTCGGTCCAATCCTTCTCGCTGAGGGATCCCAACTCGGCGTCGCCCGATAGAACCGACGTGAAGGGCTCCTGCGTCTCCCAGGGTGGATGTTGTGCGGCCAAGACGCGGAGCCGGTCCAGCGCGAACATCGCCTGTGGATACAGGGGATGTTCCACCCACAGGGTCCCGTCCTGGTCGAAGGTGGCGATCCGGTCTTCGGCTGGCACGTGGTTCGGGCCGGCCGTGTCGGTCGCGGCACGCACGAAGTCGAGGATCGCCTGTTTCGCTGGCCCGTCGTTCCAGGACGGCAGCGTGCTGGCCGCCGCCTGTGCCCGCACAGCCGTCGAAAGGAGCAATTGTGGCAGACACGCGAGTGCGGCCGTCGTCGACAGCAGGGCGCGGCGGCTGACGGCGAGTGACGAGAGGGTCGACTTCATGGCCTTTCTCCCTGGTGTCGCCGCAGGCAATTTCCTGCCTGCCGCGAGTTCATTGGGGCCTGGGTTGCGATCCTCGGTTCGCGCCTCGTCCTCAAGGCGCCGGCATTCCGCGGCATCAGTGTTCGAGATCGACATCGACGGTACCCTCGCGCACCGCAATCTTCAGCGCCGCATGATCCCGGCCAGCCTGGTCGGCGCAGGCGAGGGCGAACTTGCCCATGGCCTCGTCGAATTCATCCGTCTTGCCGAGATAGCCGCTGATCGCCCAAGGATCCCCCACCTTCGCATGCGCACGCGCCAGGACCCAGCCGCAGGCGACGGCGTAGATCGACAGCATCTCGGCGTCATAGGTCTCGACCAGCGGCGGCACCTTCACATCACGCAGCCGACGAATGTAGAACCGCTGCCCCTTGTCCCCCGTGACCCAGCCGAGGAACAGGTCCGAGGCCGGCTGCATCAGGCGCTGGCCCATCCTGCAGCCAGTCGGTGCATTTGACGGCGTGTCGCCATCGGGTTCCTCCCGCGACCAAATTCCGCATGGGCTGGAAAGCTGAAAGGCAGGTCTGCTCGGATCTCTCGTTCCGGATAGATAAGGATGGGCAGCCCGCAGGAGCTGCCCATCGCGTCGCTCCTGCCTAGTTGCCGGGCTTGTTCCTGATCGCCTCGTCGATCTGCTTCTTCACGGCATCCAGATTGAACGACGCCGGGTCCTGCATCGGCGGATAGTCGATCGCCGTGAGGGCCAGTTTTGCGACCGTCTCCTGGACGGTGACGAAGCGCCAGAACTCGCGGGCATAGAAGTCATTCATGTAGCCCCCGCCGAGATCGTTGAGGCTCTGGCCGCCGAGCGACGGTGTCCGCTCGAACGGATCCTGGCGGATGTTGACCATGGTGGGCATATCCGTCGTGACCTTCGCTCCAGGCCAACCTCCTGGCTGCTGGTAGAACTGATACTTGAAGTCATCGATGCGAAGCGCGCCCAGGTGAGGGCCGCCGAAGTAGAAGAATTCATGGCGCGCGGACGGCCCCGTGCCCAGCAGCAGATCCAGCTGGTTGTAGCCGTCCAGGTGGTTCTTGTAGGTCCGGTCACCCAGCTGCACGCCCTTCAGGAGCTGGTCGGTGATGTCGGGATTGCCGGCCGCCGCCAGGAGGGTGGGGAACCAATCCAGGGCGGAGAAGATGCCGTTCTCGACCGTGCCCGGCTTCACTTTGCCCGGCCAGCGGATGATCGCCGGGGCGCGGAAGCCGCCTTCAAACACGGTGCCCTTGGTGCCCTTGAACGGGGTCATGCCGCCATCGGGCCAGGTGAACACTTCCGCCCCATTGTCGGTGGTGAAGATGACGATGGTGTTGTCGGCCTCGCCGATATCGTCCAGGTGCTTCATAATCGCGCCGACGCTGTCGTCCATTTGCGCCATGCCGGCTTCCTCGAGGCCGAAGTTGCTCTCGCTGTTCATGAGGGCCTGGTACTTCGGCGACAGGAACGTCCAGACGTGCATGCGCGTCGTGTTGTGCCAGACGAAGAACGGCTTGCCATCCGCCTTGGCCTTGTCCATGAAGTCGGTCGACTCTTTGACCAGTACTTCATCGAAGGTCCCCATGTCGTATTTGGCCTTCGGCGTGATGTCGTGCATGTTCGGCACGTTGGTCATGTCCGGGTACGGCGCCAACGGGCCCTCGTCCACGATCCTCTGCTTGCCGACCTTGCCCCAACGCGGCTCCTCGATCGGATCGTCGGTGTCCGTCGCCCAGCTGTGCACCAGATTGCGCGGGCCGACCTTGTCGCGATAGGCCTGATCATCCGGGAACGAGTACCAGTAGGGGTCCGACATCGCGTCGAGGTGATACAGATACCCGAAGAACTCATCGAAGCCGTGCAGTGTCGGCAGGTACTTGTTCAGATCACCGAGATGGTTCTTGCCGAACTGGCCGGTGGCATAGCCCTGGACCTTGAGGGCGGCGGCGATGGTTGCGGCCTTGTCCGGCATGCCAACATCCGCGCCGGCCTGGCCGACGGTCGTCAGGCCCGTGCGCAACGGGATCTCACCGGTGATGAAGCTCGACCGGCCTGCGGTGCAGCTCGCCTCCGCATAATAGTCGGTGAACATCATGCCCTCGGACGCCAGCTTGTCGAGGTTGGGCGTCTTTCCGGACATCATGCCCCGATGATAGGCGCCGATGTTGAACCAGCCGACATCGTCGCCCATGATGACGACGATGTTGGGTTTCCTGCCCGTGGCCGCCGGCTGGGCCGGCGTCGGCGCGTTCTGGGCCTCGGCCGCCGCGAAGGGCATTGTCACCCCGGCAGCCGCCGCCAGCGCGGTGCCCGAGAGCAGGAGCTTCCGCCGGCTGACACCGGCGCCCGCTCCCGCGGCTGAATCCTGCCGACCCGTGCCGTTGATGTCGGCCGTCTCGGGCGTCCTGTCATTCGCATCCATGTGTCTCATCCTCCTGTTCGACCGATAGTTTCAGGTTGGAGCGGCTGTCCGCCTCACGCAGCGGAAGCCGATATGGCTCATCGAGGTGTCGACCGGCTGGGCGTGACGCGCGGCCGGTCGATAGCGCCGGCAGTAGTTCGGGGCGCAGAGATGGGACCCGCCCTTGACGACACGGCGTGGGATCCGGAAGTGCGCCGTGGCGTGGTCATAGCTGGCCTCCAGGCTGCCGCCGCGCGGGTTCTGCGACACGCAGCACGCCTTCGGCGCATCGGGCTGGCGGCGGTCGGCCCAGAAGTCGCCCGTCCACTCCCAGACATTGCCGATCATGTCGTGCAGGCCGAATCCGTTGGCCGGGAACGCCTCGACCGGCGACGTCCGCGGATAGCCGTCGGCCTCCAGGTTTTCGTGGGGAAACGCGCCCTGCCAGGTGTTCGCCATATGGCGGCCGCCGGGCGTGAATTCGTCGCCCCAGGCGAACTCCGCGCCGTCCAGGCCGCCGCGGGCCGCGAATTCCCATTCGGCTTCGGTGGGGAGATCCTTGCCGGCCCAGGCCGCATAGGCGACGACGTCCTGATACGCCACATGGACCACCGGGTGGTCGTCGAGCCCTTCGATGCCGCTGCCAGGCCCATAAGGGTGGCGCCAATCCGCGCCGCTCCGGAAGTCCCACCATTGCGAACATCTGCGCAGGTCGACCGGATGCGCCGGAGGCGTGAAGACGAGCGAGGCCGCCCTCAGCATCTCGGGCTTCGCGCCGGGATAGTCCTTCGGGTCCGGCGGGACCTCGGCGAAGGTCACGTAGCCAGTCGCCTCGACGAAGGCGCGGAACTGCCGGTTGGTCACCGGTGTCCGGTCCATCCAGAAGCCATCGACCCGAACGCCGTGCACAGGCGCTTCCTCGGGGTAGTGGTGATCGGATCCCATCCGGAAACGGCCGCCGGCAATCCAGATCATGTCCGCACGTTCGGCGTCCATCTGTGCGATCGGAATGGATGCAATTGAGATCATCGAAGCAGCCAATGCATTGCGGCCACGCGGCCGCGGTTAAAACCGGAAGGTGACGCCGAGGATCGGCCCGTAGAGCGCCAGGTCGTCGAGCGGCGCGTGGCCGCCGAAGTCATAGCCGAGGTAGCGGTAGCCGAGGGCGGCCGAGACCGAATTGCTGAACGTGTATTCGACGGCGCCGAGCACCTGCCAGGTGAGGTCGGAGTTGCCGGCGCCGATGTCGGCATAGCCGAGCAGCGAGAACCCGTCGCCCAGTTCCACACTGGCGCGGCCCCCGACGAGGCCATCGACGATCGTGGCGCTGTCGCTGAAGCCGCGCGACAGGCCGAGCCGACCCTGTCCCTTGAAGTCGCTGTCGACCTACAGCCCCAGAATCCGGGCGCCGACCAGGAGATCGATGCCAAGCTTCGGCTCGTCCACCACCCGGGCGGTGGCGCCGACCGTGGCCAGAACGGCTTCCAGATTGGTGTGGTACCGGGTCCTGAAGGGGCCGGACAGATTGCCGTCGACAGTGAGGGATATGTAGTCGAGGTCGACGAGCAGGCCGATCCGTTCGTAGCGGACCGTGCCGACGATCATGCCGGCGAAGTCGAGATCGCTCAGGATGTCCGAGAAGTCCTTGTCGATCGACAGCGACGGGACACTGCGATCGCCGCGGCCGCGGTCGCCGCGGGTGCTGCCGCTGACCGAGGGCAGCCAGGCGTAGGGGGTGATCCGGACAAACCACGGCCCGGCCGCCGAGCTCGCGGGCGCTGGCGCGGTCATGTCCTGGGCCGCGGCTGGAGCCAAGAAGGCCGCGCAGCACAGGGGCCCGGTGAATGTGCCGACGGCGAGCGCGAGTCGGGGCGGTCGCCGCAAGGATCGTCGCCACTCTGCTGTTCTCCCCTTGTCGCCCCGGCGGGACCGGCTTCAGTCCTGGTTCATGTCCGCTCCAGGTCGCGGGCCGTCATCGGCCCATGGTGATTTCGATCGCATCGGCGCCGAGGCTCAGCATCAGGCCCTCCCGCTTGGCGACCAGGTGCATGACGACGCCGTCGTCGTTTTGCAGCCAGAGATCACCGCCGCTCGTGGTGCCGATGGCAAAACCGTAGCGGCCCTGGGCATAGGCCCCCGGGAACTGATCGATGCTCTGCAGCTTGTAGACCTCGCCACGGGCCTCGACCGTGGACAGGCCGATGCCACCGACGCCGACGCCGCCGACCTTGAACGGGTAGTTCCGGCCACGGAAAAACAGGGTGCCGTTGCCGGCGGTGCCGCTGCCGAGATAGGCGGCTTGGACTTCATGCATCTCCACCGTGCCGTCCGGCGCCTGACCTGCGAGCGTCGGGGGAGGGCCGGACTGCTGGTTGGAGCAGGCAGCGAGCAACATGACGGCCAAAAGACCGGCATGTGACAATCGCCTGTGCCACAGACCGTGGCTGCGAATGCCGCGTGAGTTCATGTGCGTTTCCCCTCAAACTTGCTAATTGATTCAAGAATTTTCCGGTGATTGCGTGAGACCAGGAGCGGCCTCCGGAATTCCTCGCAAAAGGCCGACTTCGATCTGGTTATCCAGGAAACAATTGCTGTGTCAGGTTTCGGATGAGGCCGACAAACTTTGGATCCTCCGGCCCGGTCGCCTGATCAAGATACCCGGATACCGCCGAGGCCTCCCCACCACCGGCGCAGAATGCCGCCCTGACGACGATCGGCCGCTGCGCTGCCGCTGTCGGGAGGGATTGAACATTGCAGAGATTCACCGCCAGGACGTCAGGAGAGGGATTGAAGGCAACGGCAACGGAATAATCCCGGTTCGCGGAAGGCCCAGGCGTGGTCGTAAAGCGGGTCTTCGGCCCGACCGGCGTGCTCGTCATAATGTCCGTGACTGCACCATCGAAGGCGGAGACTCCGAATGGATTGCCCAGAACTATGGTCCGTAGATCTCGCCCGTCCGCGGCGGCAAAGAACTCCGTCCTCGAGTAGAGCGGGTTCACGTCCTCGACGACGACACGAGGGCCCGAACAGCCGCTGGCGACCAATGCGGAGATGACAACAACGTTTCGGAGGCGGATTGTCATGTTCAATTTCCCGGACAAACGTGAATGCCGACGTCAAGAATGCGGCGCCGCAATTGCCTTCCTTAAGCACGGTCGCTCGTCAGCCGATCATGGGCAGCGTCAGGTGATCTGCACGCACGCCTTCACGACCTGCACGCAGCCTGGGCCGGAGCGAACACCACGGGTGTAGCCGCGGCGGCGCCAACGTCGACGGCGCGGCACGTGGTGCGCCTCGCCGTCCCGAGCCACATCGACGGGAGCTTGCCCCGAGGCCATCGCCGATCAGCTTTCAAAACCGCGGAGACCAAGCACGCGCTTCGATTTCCGTCGCCAGCATGCGGGCGGCAGCGGCGCTTGCACAGGTAACGACGGGTAAATTTACCGTTGCAGCCGCCGATCCGGTCTCAGCGAAGCGGTCACGGTCCGACCGGGAAACGTTGAGCTCGACCTCATCG
>NZ_JASATH010000028.1:0-57913 GCF_038440215.1 Inquilinus sp. OTU3971
TGACGCACTGCCGGGCGGCTGGGGCGGCGGGGCTTCGCTTTTCCGGATCGCGCCATCGATATGGACATGACCGAAGCCGTTCCCGACCAGTCCCGAAAAGGCCGCGGCCGCCTGGCCGACGCACTGGACAGCTGGATCGTCGACCACTGCGTGTTCCGGACCTTCGTCAACACCCGGGTCGAGGTCGCGCCGGGCGTCTGGCGCTCCGGCCAGCCGCTACCCTACCAAATCCGCGGCATGGCGCGCGACGGTATCCGCACCATTATCAATCTGCGCGGCCCGCGCGACTGCGGCTCCTACCGCCGCGAGGCCGAGGCCTGCCGCCGCTACGGCATCACGCTGGTCGACGTCACCACCAAGTCGCGCGACGCGCCAAAGGTCAGCGTGCTGCACCAGATCAGGCGGGCGCTGGACGCCGCGGACTACCCGATTCTGGTGCATTGCAAGTCGGGCTCCGACCGGGCCGGGCTGGTCGCGGCGCTGATCCTGATGACGCGGGAGAACGCCCCGCCGGCCGAGGCGCTGAAGCAGCTGCACTGGCGCTACCTGCACTTCAAGAAGTCGCCGACCGGCCTGCTGGACCGCTTCATCGAGGCCTATGCCGAAGCCAATGCGCGCGAGCCGATCGCCTTCTGGGACTGGGTCGACACCGCCTATGACCGCAAGAAGGTGAAGGCCTCGTTCACCCCGAGCGGCCTCGCCACCATGATCGTGGACCGGGTGCTGGGGCGGGAGTGAGCCGGCTTCCCGGAAGTCCGAATTCGGTCTATATTCAGACCGAACCTGGGAGGCCGCCATGAAGCTGTCCGACCGCGTCAAGCCGATCAGCTACCTGAAGGCCCATGCCCCTGAGGTGATCCAGGGGCTGCGGGAGGGGCAGGAGCCCTTCATCATCACCGTCAACGGCGAGGCCAAGGCGGTGCTGCAGGACATCGACAGCTATGAAGAGACCCAGGAGACGCTGGCGCTGCTGAAGATCCTGGCGCTGGGGGAGCGCGACTATGAAGCGGGTAAGTTCCGGCCGGCTGAGGACGTATTTGCCGACCTGAGAGCCCGCCTCGAGGCCCGTCTCAAGGATTGATCCCGTGTCCCTGCCGGTCATCGTGCTGCGGGAAGCGGAACGGGACCTCGAAAACATCGTCGACTTCATCGCGGATTGCGATTCGGCGGAGAATGCTCGCCATATCCTCCAATCGCTGGACGATGTGATCCGGCGGCTGGCAAACCTGCCGTCACGCGGCAACATCTCGAAGGAACTGCGCGATCTCGGACTGACTCAGTTCCGCGAGGCACATTACAAGCCCTATCGCATCATCTATCGGGTTCGCGAGGACGCGGTCGTCGTCCATTGCATTCTCGACGGACGGCGCGACATGCAGAGCCTGCTGCGGCACCGATTACTGAAATCGCCCTGAGCCAAGTGAAAAGGGCGCAGCCTCAGCCGCGCCCTTCCCGTTTCCGTCCCTGAACCCGGTTATTCTCAGGCGTAGTGCTGGCCGAAGCGGTTGGCCAGGACGTCGGACAGGTTTGCCTGCTCCTGCCGCACGAAGCCCTGCTGCGGCAGCTTGCCGGCGCGGTGCAAGTCGACCATGGCGCAGATGCCGGCCGCGGTCGTCACCTGGATCGCGCTCCACAGCTGGCCGGCGATCTCCTTGGCGTAGACCTTCTTGGCATAGGTCTCCTGCATCAGCCGGCCTTCCTTCTTGCCCCAGGCGGTGACGAAGATCAGGACCACGTCCTGCTTGGTCATCGGGATCGAGGCCTCGAGCACGTCCTTCAGGATGTCGCGGCGCCGCCCCAGCTGCAGCTCGTTGACCAGGAGCTTGACGATGTCGCGGTGGCCCGGATAGCGCACGGTCTTGTAGTTCAGGAACTTGACCTTGCCGTCCAGCGTCTCGCACAGCGTGCCGAGGCCGCCCGAGGTGTTGAACGCCTCGTAGTCGATGCCGTCGAGTGAGATGTGCTCCATGCCCTCGAGCGGCAGCACCTCGCGCAGCTCGCCCTCATGGATCGCCTCGCAGGGGTTGCAGTACTCGTTGATCAGCCCGTCGGTCGACCAGGTCAGGTTGTACTTCAGCGCGTTCGACGGATAGACCGGCAGGGCGCCGACGCGCATATGCAGCGTGTGCAGCTCGTCGAAGCGCTTGGCCAGGTCGTAGCCGACGATCGAGATGAAGCCCGGCGCCAGCCCGCATTGCGGGGTGAAGGCGGTCTTCGCGCCCTCGGCCAGGGCCTTGACCCGGCGGGTGCTCTCGACGTCCTCGGTCAGGTCGAAATAGTGGGCGCCGCGATCCTTGGCCGCCTCGGCGATCAGCGGCGTCAGGTGGAACGGCGCGGCCGAGATCACCACGTCATGGCCGGATACCGCGTCACGCAGCGCCTGCGGATCGTCGAAGCGCAGCTGGCGCTTGGCGACGCTGCCCTCCAGCCGGTCGAGCATGCCCTGGTCCTGGTCGCCGACGGTGAGGTCGTAATCCCCGGTGGCGGTCAGCAGGGCGGTGATGCAGGTGCCGATCTTGCCCCCGCCGAGCAGCAGAACCTTGGTCATGACGCCGTCTCCTTCAGACGAACGCCCCGGGGCCGGCGGCACCAGGGCGGTTCGGATGGAGCGTCTCTACACCCGCCGGAAAGCCGCAGAAAGCCTTGTGTTCGGGCGTTCCGGAAGGTGCGCGCGGAGGCTCGGCGGCCTTCGAGTCGCCGGTGGATCGGAGGAAGCGGGAAAGATAATTAGCCGACCGGATTTTGTGGCCAAAAGCTCATTCAACACTGATTCTTCGAGGTAGGTTGGGTTCGCGTGCCGCGAAACCAACCTACGCTGTCGTCTCCGGCCGCAAGCGGACGACGCCGCGCAGCACCTCGCCGGGCTGCAGCACCGCCATGCCGGTGTCGGTGCGGCCGGCCTCGGCGAGGTTGAAGGCGTCGGTCGCGTTGCTCACCGGCTCGACGCAGACATAGGGGTCGTCCGGCGAGTAGCAGACCAGGAAGTCGAGGGGCGCGTCGGCTTCCATCACCAGCCGGGCGCGATGCTCCGGCCAGGCAATCACCGCCCGGCGGTCCCAGCCGGTGAAGTTGTTGTCCATCCGCACCGCTTCCGGCCGGACGCCGCTCCGGAAATCCTTCTCCGGCGGCGGCTCGACCAGCTCCAGCGGCATCACCTCGGAATCGTTGAGCCACATCCGCTCGATCCCGGCGGTCACCATCGTCTCCGGGGTGCGCGGGAAGTAGAAATGCTGGCCCAGCCCGGCCGGCATCGGCTCGCGGCCGGTGTTCTCGACCGACAGCACGAGATCGAAGCCGGCCGGGGTCAGCTCGAATTCCTGCCGCGCCCGGTACGGGAACGGCCAGGCATCGGCGGCGTAGTCGTCGACCAGAACGCAGCGCGTCGCCGACCGCTCCAGCACAGTCCAGGGCCGCTGCCAGCCATGGCCATGCAGCTGATGGCGCTCACGCGTGTTCAGCGGCAACGTCACCTCCCGCCCCCGGAAGCGGAAGCGGCCCTCGCGGATCCGGTTCGAGAAGGGGGTGAGCGGGAAGTTGGCGAGGCCGAGCGGGCTGCCCGCCGCCAGCGCCTCGTCGGTGGCCGGGCGCAGCCAGTCGCGCCGGTCCGGGCCCGAACCGCTCCACCAAGCGGCGATGCCGCCGCCGATCGCCGGGACGATGTCGACCCCGCTGTCGCCCGCGCGCAATTGCACCGTCTCGACCGTCATTCCATCCTCCCGTGCGGCTGCCCTGGTCAGCAATGTTCGGCAATGCTTGACGCCGATCCGCCGAGGGCTCAATACTCCATTTGTATGATGAATAACAAGGAGTGCGGTCGGCAAGCCAGATCGCACCGCTGAGGAAAGGCCGTGGTCGAGAAGAGCGGAGAGAATGTCGTTCGTGCGGACGGCATGCGGATGGCCCGTAGCAGCACTGCCCGGCCCAGCCCCGACCTGCGTATCGACCGGAACGAGATCGTCGGACCGACGGAAGACGGTGGAGCCGGGACGCTGCGGCGCCCGAGCGGCTTCGGCCGCGTCTGACCGGTAGCAGGAAAGGGGAACAGATGTCCGGCCCGGAAAGACCCATCGGGGGGAGATCGATCGCGATGGCCGCTGCGTCAGGCCATGCGGATGCGACAATGGCCGGGGCCCCGGTGCTGCGGCGCGGCCGGCACCCGGCGGAGGCCGCGGGCATCGCCGACCAGCCGCAGGGCGGCAGCAAGACCTTTTCCCGCCGCTCGCTGCACGGCCAGATCGCCTACGACATCGGCACCCGGATCGTGCGCGGCGACATCCCGCCCGGCACGGTGCTGCCGAACGAATCCGACCTGTCGACCCAGTTCTCGGTCAGCCGCACCGCGCTGCGCGAGGCGATCAAGGTGCTGGCCGCCAAGGGACTGGTCGAATCCCGCCCCAAGACCGGCACCAGGGTGCGGCCGCGCGGCGAATGGAACATGCTGGACCCGGACCTGCTGGCCTGGCAGTTCGCGACCCAGCCGATGGAGCAACTGGCCAAGGACCTGTTCGAGATCCGCCAGATCATCGAGCCGGCGGCCGCGGCCATGGCGGCGGACCGCGCCGATGAGGACCAGCGCAAGGCGATCAGCCGCGCCTTCGCCGACATGGAGACGGCGCCGGACGGCGACGCCTCGGTCGAGCCCGACCTGCGCTTCCACCAATCGATCCTGGTCGCGTCGAACAACGAGTTCCTGCAGCCGCTGGGCGCCCTGATCGAGACCGCGATGGCGTCGAGCTTCCGCATCACCAACAACGCGCCGGGAGCGCTGCAGGTGTCGCTGCCGCTCCACCGCGCGGTCCGTGACGCCATCCTGGCGCATGAGCCGGAGACGGCACGCCAGTCGATGCGGATCCTGCTCGAGGACGCGGCGCAGGACATGCGCCGCGTCCTGCCGCAGATCAAACCGAAATCCTGACCACAGCCTAGCCAACAAGGATTCTTCGCAATGGCTGACGACGCCGCCGGCAGCAACAACAACAAGAAGCGTTACCGCTCCTCCCATTGGTTCGGCACCCATGACAAGGACGGCTTCCTGCACCGCAGCTGGATGCGCAACCAGGGCCTGCCGGACCATGTGTTCGATGGACGGCCGGTGATCGGCATCTGCAACACCTACTCCGAGCTGACCCCCTGCAACGCCCATTTCCGCAAGCTGGCGGAGCATGTGAAGCGCGGCGTCTGGGAGATGGGCGGCTTCCCGGTGGAGTTCCCGGTGTTCTCGACCGGCGAGACCAACCTGCGGCCGACGGCGATGCTGTATCGCAACCTAGCGGCGATGGATGTCGAGGAGGCGATCCGCGCCAACCCGATCGACGGCGTCGTGCTGATGACCGGCTGCGACAAGACCACGCCGTCGCTGCTGATGGGCGCAGCCAGCTGCGACGTGCCGGCGATCGTCGTGTCCGGCGGCCCGATGCTGAACGGCCGCTACCAGGACCGCACCATCGGCTCGGGCACCGCGGTCTGGCAGTTCGACGCCGACGTCAAGGCCGGGGTGATGAGCCTGCAGCAGTTCATGGAGGCCGAGGCCGCGCAGTCCCGTTCCGCCGGGCACTGCATGACCATGGGCACGGCCAGCACCATGAACTCGATGGCCGAGGCGCTGGGCACCAGCCTGACCGGCTGCGCCGCGATCCCGGCGGTCGACGCCCGCCGCTATGTCATCGCCCATATGACCGGCCGGCGCATCGTCGAGATGGTGCATGAGGATCTGCGCATCTCGAAGATCCTGACCCGCGAGAACTTCCTGAACGCGGTGCGCGTCAACGGCGCCATCGGCGGATCCACCAACGCCGTGATCCACCTGCTGGCCCTGGCCGGCCGCGTCGGCGTCGACTTCACCCTGAAGGACTGGGACGAGTTCGGCCGCGACGTGCCGACCCTGGTCGACCTGATGCCGTCCGGCCGCTTCCTGATGGAGGATCTCTACTACGCCGGCGGCATCCCGGCGGTGACCCGGGCGCTGGGCGAGAACGGCATGCTGTTCAAGGACGCCCCGACCGTCACCGGCAAGTCGATGTGGGAGAACGTCCAGAACGCCGCCAACTGGAACCCGGAGGTGATCCGCCCCTGGGACAACGCGCTGGTGAAGCAGGGCGGCATCGTGGTGCTGAAGGGCAACCTGGCGCCGGACGGCGCGGTGCTGAAGCCCTCCGCCGCCACCCCGGAGTTGATGCAGCACCGCGGCCGCGCCGTGGTGTTCGAGAGCATCGAGCACTACAAGGCCCGCGTCGACGACCCGGATCTCGACATCGACGAGACCTGCGTCATGGTGCTGAAGAACTGCGGCCCGAAGGGCTATCCGGGCATGGCCGAGGTCGGCAACATGGCGCTGCCGCAGAAGGTGCTGAAGAAGGGCGTGCGCGACATGGTCCGCATCTCCGACGCCCGGATGAGCGGCACCGCCTACGGCACGGTGGTGCTGCACACGGCGCCGGAGGCGGCAGCCGGCGGCCCGCTGGCCCTGGTGCAGGACGGCGACATGATCGAGCTGGACGTCGCCGGCCGGCGGCTGCATCTCGACGTGCCCGAGACGGAGCTGGCGGAGCGCCGCCGCCGCTGGTCGCCGCCGGAGCCGACGATGAAGGGCGGATACCAGGAGCTATATGTCCGGCACGTGATGCAGGCCGACAAGGGCGCCGACCTGGACTTCCTGGTCGGCAGCCGCGGCCACGCCGTGCCGCGCGACAGCCATTGAACACGATCCGGGCCCCGTCCCCGCCGGGACGGGCCCTTTCTCTCCAGGCGGACATCATGACCGAATACGCAATCTATCCGTCGCTGCGCGACAAGCCGGTCTTCGTGACCGGCGGCGGCAGCGGCATCGGCGAAAGCATCGTCGAGCATCTCTGCCGCCAGCAGGCGCGGGTGTACTTCGTCGACATCAACGACGCGGCATCGACCGCGCTGGTCGACCGGCTGAAGGCCGAGGGGCTGGCGGTGCCGCAGTTCCGGCACTGCGACCTGCGCGACATCGCCGATCTGCGCGCCGCGGTGGCCGAGGCGCAGAAGGCGATCGGGCCGATCCGGATCCTGATCAACAACGCGGCGCACGACCAGCGCCACGCGCCCGAGACGGTCGAGCCCGACTATTGGGACGAGCGCATGGCGGTGAACCTGCGCCACCAGTTCTTCGCCGCCCAGGCGGTGCAGCCGGGCATGCGCGACGCCGGTGGCGGCTCGATCATCAATTTCGGCTCGGTCTCGTGGCGGCTGCGCCAGGGCGGGATGCCGGCCTACACCTCGGCCAAGGCCGGGGTGGAGGGGCTGACCCGCGGGCTGGCGCGCGACTGGGGCCCGCAGCACATCCGGGTCAACACGGTGATGCCGGGCTGGGTCATCACCCAGCGCCAGAAGGATCTTTGGCTGACACCGGAGGCGGATGAGGAGCGCCGGAAGGGGCAGTGTATCCCCGACCAGGTGCTGCCCGTGCATCTGGCGCAGATGACCCTGTGGCTGGCGGCGGACGACAGCGCCATGTGCACCGGCCAGACTTTCGTTGTGGACGCCGGCTGGGCGTCGGGACTGTGAGGCAGATATGAACCTGATCCAACTGCGCACCAAGGCCGGCGACCGGCGCGTCGGCATCGTCTCGGGCGGAGACACGCTGAAGCTGCTGTCCGCCTTCGACACCACCTACGACCTGGCCCAGGCGGCGATCGCGTCGCGCAAGTCGATCGCCGAGCTGGCCGCGGCCGATGACGGCGCCGGCACCGATTCCTACGACGCGGTGATCGCCGAGGCCCGCCTGCTGGCGCCGCTCGACCATCCCGATCCGGCGCATTGCATCGTCACCGGCACCGGCCTGACCCATCTCGGCAGCGCCGACGCCCGCGATCAGATGCACAAGAATCTCGGCGAAGCCGAAAAGCTGACCGACAGCATGAAGATGTTCCGCGACGGTCTGACCGGCGGCAAGCCGGCCGGGGGCGAAACGGGCGCCAAGCCGGGCGTGCAGCCGGAGTGGTTCTACAAGGGCGACGGCTCGATCGTGGTCGCCGGCGAGCAGCCCTTGACGATGCCGTCCTTCGCGCTGGACGGCGGCGAGGAGCCGGAGATCACCGGCTGCTACCTGATCGGCCCGGACGGCACGCCCTGGCGCGTCGGCTTCGCCATCGGCAACGAGTTCTCCGACCACATCACCGAGCGGCAGAACTACCTGCTGCTGGCGCATTCCAAGCTGCGCCAGTGTTCGGTCGGGCCGGAGCTGCTGGTCGGGAAGCTGCCGGAGGATGTGCGCGGCACCAGCCGCATCACCCGCGACGGCAAGACGATCTGGGAAAAGCCGTTCCTGAGCGGCGAGGCCAATATGAGCCATTGGATCGCCAATCTCGAGCACCACCACTTCAAATACGCGCTGTTCCGCCGGCCGGGCGACGTGCATCTGCACTTCTTCGGCACGGCGACGCTGAGCGTCACCGATGGCATCAAGCCAGAGCCGGGCGACCGCTTCGAGATCGAAGCCAAGGCTTTCGGCCGCGCCCTGCGCAACCCACTGGCGCGCGCGGCGGAGGAGACGGTGACGGTCCGCGCGCTGTAGGCTCGGGCGCGTAGGGAAGACGCTTCCCTCTTCTGTCATGCCCGGGCTTGACCCGGGCATCCAGGGGCACGAGGAGCCGCTCTGGCCGCCCCTGGATCCTCGGGTCAAGCCCGAGGATGACAATGGAGGGGAATAGACAAACCCCGCCCCAAAGCGGGCCGGACGATGAGGAAACGCGGATGAACAGGATCGATCTCGACGGCAAGCTGGCCGTGGTCACCGGCGGGGCGCAGGGCATCGGCCGCGCGGTCGCCGAGCGCTTCATCGCCTCGGGCGCCCAGGTGGTGCTGTGGGACCGCGACCAGGACCTGGTCGAGGCGACGGCGAAGGCGATCGGCGCCACGGGCGTCGCCATCGACGTCACCGACGCAGCGGCCGTGGCCGCGGCGGTGGAGGCCCAGGGGCGGATCGACATCCTGATCAACAACGCCGGCATCGCCGGTCCTTCGGTGAAGACCTGGGACTACCCGATCGACACCTGGCGCCAGGTGATCGAGCTGGACCTGAACGCCGTCTACTACTGCTGCCGGGCGGTGGTGCCGGGCATGATCGCCCGCAACTACGGCCGCATCGTCAACGTGTCGTCGATCGCGGGCAAGGAAGGCAACCCCAACGCCAGCGCCTATTCCGCCGCCAAGTCGGGCGTCATCGCCCTGACCAAGTCGCTGGGCAAGGAGCTGGCGGGCCACGACATCGCGGTCAACTGCATCACCCCGGCCACCGCCAAGACCCGGATCCTGGAGCAGATCAGCCAGGAACACATCGACTACATGCTGTCGCGCATCCCCCGCGCCCGCTTCCTGAAGGTCGAGGAGGCGGCGTCGATGGTGGCCTGGCTGTGCTCGGCCGAGAACAGCTTCACCACCGGCTCCGTCTTCGACCTGTCGGGCGGCCGCGCGACCTACTGAGCCGATGGCCGACGCCGACCTCTTGGCGGCGCTGCGCCGGATGGGGTTGGCCGGGCCGGACGAGGCGCCGCGCTTCACCGCGCTGACCGGCGGCGTCTCTTCCGACATCTTCCGGGTCGACCTTGCCGCGGGCCCGATCTGCGTCAAGCGCGCCTTGGCCAAGCTGCGGGTGGCCGCCGACTGGCGGGCGCCGGTGATGCGCAACCTCTACGAGGCGCGCTGGATGCGGGTCGCGGCCGGCATCGTGCCGGCGGCGGTGCCGCGGCTGCTGGGCCAGGACGAGGCGGCCGGCGCGCTGGCCATGGCCTATCTGGCGCCGGAGGACCATCCGGTGTGGAAGGCCGAGCTGAGAGACGGCCGTGCCGATCCGGCGTTTGCCGCCGAGGTCGGCCGGCGCCTCGCCGCCATCCATGCCGCGACGGCGGCGTATCCGGCCCTGGCCGCCGAGTTCCCGACCGACGCCATCTTCTATGACATTCGCCTCGAGCCCTATCTGGTGGCGACCGCGGCCGCCCATCCGGACTGCGCCGCGGCGCTGCACGCGCTGGTCGAGACCACGCGGACGACGAAGCGGGCGGTAGTGCATGGCGATGTCAGCCCGAAGAACATCCTGGCCGGGCCGGACGGGCCGGTGTTCCTGGACGCCGAATGCGCCTGGTGGGGCGACCCGGCCTTCGACCTGGCCTTCTGCCTGAACCACCTGCTGCTGAAGGGCCTGTGGCGGCCGGCCTCGGTGCCTGATTTCCTGGCCTGCTTCGACGCCCTGGCCGCCGCCTATCTCGCCGCCGTGGACTGGGAGCCCGCCGACGCCTTCGAATCCCGCGCCGCCCGACTGCTGCCCGGCCTGTTCCTGGCCCGGGTCGACGGCAAGTCGCCGGCCGAGTACCTGACCGATGCGGTCCAGAAGGACCGGGTGCGCCGCGTGGCCCGGGCCCTGCTGCTGGACCCGCCGGTGACATTGGCCGAGATTCGGACCGTCTGGACGAAGGAACTGAACGCATGACCCGCACCACCATCGCCGGGATCCGCGGCCGGCGCGTCTGGGACAGCCGGGGGCGGCCGACAGTCGAGGCCGAGATCCGGCTGGAGGGCGGCGCCACCGGCCGCGCTATCGCCCCGGCGGGGGCCTCCACCGGTTCGGGCGAGGCGCGGGACAAGCGCGACGGCGGCGCCGCCTTCGGCGGCCATGACGTGCAGGGGGCGGTCGCCGCGGTGAACGGCGAGATCGCCCGCGCCCTGGCCGGGTTCGACGCCGCCGACCAGGCCGGGCTGGACCGGGCGCTGATCGACCTCGACGGCACGCCGGACAAGGCCCGGCTGGGCGGCAACGCCACCATCGCCGTGTCGATGGCCGCGGCCCACGCCGCCGCTGCCGCCGCCGGCCTGCCGCTGTGGCGCCATCTGGGCGGCGACGGCGCCACCTTGCTGCCCCTGCCCGAGATCCAGATCTTCGGCGGCGGCGCCCATGCCGGGCGGCGGCTGGACGTGCAGGACTTCCTGGTGGTCTGCCCCGGCGCCGGCAGCTTCGCCGAGGCGCTGGACTGGACCGCCGAGGTCTACCGCGCCGCCGGGTCGCTGATGGCCGAGGCCGGCAAGCTGTACGGCGTCGCCGATGAAGGCGGCTTCTGGCCGGATTTCGCCGACGCCGCCGAAGCACTCGACATGCTGCTCCGCGCCATCGAGAAAGCCGGCCGCCGGCCCGGCGAGGAGGTGGCGATCGCGCTGGACGTCGCCGCCTCGGAGTTCGGCCGCCACGGCCGCTACCGCTTCGAAGGACAGGATCTCGACACCGGCGAGATGGTCGAGCTGGTCGCCGGCTGGACCCGGCGCTGGCCGATCGTGTCGGTCGAGGACCCGGTGGCGGAGGACGACGCCGCCGGCTTCCGCGCCATTACCGCCGCGATCGGCGACCGGGTGCAGGTGGTCGGCGACGACTTCCTGGTCACCGACGCCGCGCGGGTGCATGACGCCGCGGTGGCCAAGGCCTGCACCACCGTGCTGATCAAGCCGAACCAGCGCGGCACCCTGACCGAGGCGAAGGCGGCCTGGGAGGCGGCCCAGGCGGCCGGGTTGGGCGGCATCGTCTCCGCCCGCTCGGGCGAGAGCGAGGACACCACCATCGTCGATCTCGCGGTCGGCTGGGGCGTCGGCCAGCTGAAGGTCGGGTCCTTCGCCCGGTCGGAGCGGATGGCGAAGTGGAACGCGGCCCTCAGGATCGAGGAGGCGCTCGGCCCCCGTGCCCGCTTCGCCGGGCGAAGCGTCTTGCGCGGCTAGCCGGTCTGGGCTGTTCTGCCCGTCCCGCAACCGGATGAGTCCATGAACCTCGCCTCGCTGCTCGCCCAGATCGATCTCCGCATCCTCGGCCTCGCCATCCTGCTGGTGGCGCTGCTGACCCTGCTGGTCGTGGCGATCCGCCGGCCGAGGCTGGATCTCGCGCCCCTGGGCGGTGCTATCGAGGATCTGCGCCGCGACCTGGCGCGGGTGGAGCAGGAGTTGCAGACGGCGGAGCGGCGCGGCGAGGCCTCGGCCGAGGCGCGGGACAGCCGGCAGCGGCAGGAGATCGCGTCGTCGCTGCGCCACACCGGCGAGACCCTGGTCGGCGCCATGAAGGCGATCGGCGAGACCCAGCAGACCCGCCTCGACACCGTCGCCGCCCGGCTGCAGGCCCTGTCCGAATCCATGGCGCAGAGCCAGAACCGGCTGCGCGAGACGCTGGACCTGAACCTGCAGTCGCTGCGCAAGGAGAACGAGGCCAAGCTGGAGCAGATGCGCGCCACGGTCGACGAGAAGCTGCAGGCCACGTTGGAGGCGCGGCTGCAGACCCAGTTCCAGACCGTCAGCGAGCGGCTGGAGCGGGTGCATCAGGGCCTGGGCGAGATGCAGGTGCTGGCCGGCGGCGTCGGCGACCTGAAGAAGATGCTGTCCGGCGTGAAGACCCGCGGCACCTTCGGCGAGGAGCAGCTGGATGCCCTGCTGGAGCAGGTGCTGACCGAGGACCAGCTGGTGCGCAACGCCCGGCCACGGCCGGACAGCGCCGAGACGGTGGAGTTCGCCATCCGCCTGCCGGAAGGCGTGCTGCTGCCGGTCGACAGCAAGTTCCCGCAGGAGGATTACGAGCGGCTGATCCTGGCGGTGGAGGCCGGCGATGCCCTGGCGGTCGACGCCGCCGGCAGGCAGCTCGAGCGGCGGATCCAGGACGAGGCGAAGAAGATCGCCACCAAGTACATCTGCCCGCCGGCCACGACCGATTTCGCCGTGCTGTTCGTGCCGACCGAGGGGCTGTTCGCCGAGATCCTGCGCCGCCCCGGCCTGCGCGAATCGATCCGCGAGCAGCACCGCGTTACTATCCTCGGCCCCACTACGCTGGGCGCCTTCCTGTCCAGCCTGCGCATGGGCTTCCGCACCCTGGCGATCCGGGAGAAATCGGCCGAGATCTGGCAGGTGCTGGGCGCGGTGAAGACCGAGTTCCGCACCTATGGCGAGCTGATGACCAAGGTCGAGAAGAAGCTGCAGGAGGGCCAGAACGTGATCCACCAGATCGGCATCCGCAGCCGTGCCATCCACCGCAAGCTGCGCGAGGTGGAGGAGTTGCCGATGGACAAGGCCGCGCCGATCCTGGAACTCGATGCTCCCGAGGCCGAGATGCCGACAGCGGAAGAAGAGACGCCATAGCCCTGTTGCATCGGAAGGCCGCGGGCCCTATCCAGTCATCATTCATCCGACAATAGGTCGAGAAGAGGAAACCAGATGAGCGTCCACGCCAACTACATCGCCGGCTCCTGGGTCGAAGGCCCGGACGCGGCGAAGAACGTGAACCCGTCGGACCTGTCGGACGTGGTCGGCGAGTACAGCCGCGCCGACCGCGCCCAGGCGGAGCAGGCGATCGCCGCGGCCCGCGCCGCCTTCCCGAAATGGTCGATGACCACGCTGCAGGAGCGGCACGACCTGCTCGACAAGATCGGCAACACCATCCTGGCGCGGAAGGAGGAGCTGGGCCGGCTGCTGTCGCGCGAGGAGGGCAAGACCCTGCCCGAGGGCATCGGCGAGGCCGCCCGCGCCGGCCAGATCTTCAAGTTCTTCGCCGGCGAGGTGCTGCGCATCCAGGGCGAGAAGCTGGCCTCGGTCCGCCCCGGCATCGACGTCGAGATCACGCGTGAGCCGATCGGTGTCATCGGCCTGATCACGCCGTGGAACTTCCCGATCGCGATCCCGGCCTGGAAGATCGCCCCGGCCCTGGCCTACGGCAATTGCGTGGTGTTCAAGCCGGCCGACCTGGTGCCGGGCAGCGCCTGGGCGCTGTCGCAGATCATCGTCGATTCGGGCGTCCCGGCCGGCGTGTTCAACCTGGTGATGGGCCGCGGCTCGGTGGTCGGCGAGGCCTTCGTCGCCAGCAAGGACGTCGACGCCATCACCTTCACCGGGTCGGTCGGCACCGGCCGCAGCATCGCCCTGCGCTGCGCCGAGATCGGCAAGAAGGTGCAGCTCGAGATGGGCGGCAAGAACCCGATGGTCATCCTCGACGATGCGGACCTGAACACCGCCGTCGGGGCCGCGACCAACAGCGCCTTCTTCTCCACCGGCCAGCGCTGCACCGCCTCGTCGCGCCTGATCGTGACCGAGGGCATCCACGACCGCTTCGTCGCGGCGATGACCGAGAAGCTGAAGTCGCTGAAGGTCGACAACGCGCTGAAGCAGGGCACCGAGATGGGCCCGGTGGTGGACCAGAGCCAGCTGGACCAGGACCTGTCCTACATCGACATCGGCGTCAAGGAAGGCGCCAAGCTGGCCTTCGGCGGCGAACGGCTGAACCGCGAGACCGAGGGCTTCTACCTGTCGCCGGCGCTGTTCACCGAGACCACCAACGACATGCGGATCAGCCGCGAGGAGATCTTCGGGCCGGTCGCCTCGGTGATCCGGGTCAAGGATTACGAGCAGGCGCTGGCCACGGCGAACGACACCGAATTCGGCCTGTCCGCCGGCATCGCCACCTCGAGCCTGAAGCACGCCAGCCACTTCAAGCGGGCCAGCCAGGCCGGCATGGTGATGGTGAACCTGCCGACCGCGGGTGTGGACTACCACGTGCCGTTCGGCGGCCGGAAGGGCTCCAGCTACGGCCCGCGCGAACAGGGCCGCTACGCCGCGGAGTTCTACACCGTGGTCAAGACCGCCTACACCTTCCCGGGCTGATCGGTCTGAGAGCGATTCGGAAGGGCCCGGCCGGCGACGGCTGGGCCCTTTCCATTCGCATTGGTGCTTGCGGTTTGGAACGAGATGACCAATATGACCATCATGACCATCGAGCGATGGAGTTCGTCTTGAGCGCAGGAACCTGGAGCGTCGCCGAAGCCAAGGCGAAGTTCAGCGAAGTCATCGATCGTGCCCGCCGCGAAGGGCCGCAGACTGTCACCCGGAACGGGCAGTCCGCGGTCGTGGTGGTGTCCGCCGAGGAATGGGAGCGGAAAACGAAGCGCGTCGGTACCCTTGCGGACTTTTTTGCCGCCTCTCCCCTCCGTGGCTCGGAATTGGACACGGAGCGACTCAACGACGGTCCCCGCGAGACCGGCCTTTGACCTTCCTTCTCGACACCAACGTCGTTTCGGAGTGGAAGAAGCCCTCTCCAGATGCCGGCGTCATTGCTTGGCTGACCAACGCCGATGAAGACCGGACGTTTCTGAGCGTCATCACCCTGGCGGAGCTGCGATACGGCATAGACCGCCTGCCTGATGGAAAGCGGCGCAGCCTGCTTGATCACTGGCTGACGCACGACCTCCCGACGCGCTTTGAATCCCGGATCCTGCCGGTCGATCCGGCTGTAGCGGATACCTGGGGCATCATCATCGCGCGGCGAGCCGCCCTGGGCCGGCCGATCGGCGCCATGGATGCCTTCATGGCCGCGACCGCCCAGGTCCACGGCCTCACGCTGGTGACCCGCAATGTCTCGGATTTCGAGGCATCGGTCGCATCGATCGTGAATCCCTGGACTGGACCATCATCTGGCCCGTAACCGCCCTTATCAAGCCCCGCCCGTCACCGCCTGCCAGTCCAGGCCGAAGCGGGCGAGGTATTTGCGCAGGCGGTCGGCGTCGTTGGCGCTGGTCTTCTGCGCCCGCGACGCGGCGAACAGCGTGCGGCCGGCGGCGCTGAGCGAGCTGCTGGCGCGGCACACGCCGATCACCGCGGCCAGCTGCGCGCGGTCGAACAGGTCGATCTGCGCCAGCCGCTCCGACCCCAGCAGCCCGGCCAGCAGCGCCTCGCCCGCATCCTCGCCGCCGCGCGACCAAGTGCGCTTCAGCCGGTCGATCTCCTCCTCCACCACCGCCTCGTTGATGCGGCCGGACGGGGCGAAGGTGGCCATCCGCGTGATCGAGGCGCCGAGGTCGCGGAAATTCGCGCTCCAGGCCGCTTCGGGCGCGGTGGCGAAGGCCAGGTAGCGGTCCCGCGCCTCGCGGTTGAAGGTGATCTGCACCCCTTCCCGCTCGGCGTACCGTCGCAACTCGAATTCCAGGTTCGGGGCGATGTCCTCGCGCCGGTCGCGCAGCCCCGGCAAAGTGAATGTCCACAGGTTCAGCCGGGCCAGCAGATCCTCGCGGAACCGGCCGCGGGCGACGTCGACCGACAGGTCGCGGTTGGTGCCCGCAATCAGCTGGAAGTCGCTCGCCACCTCCTTGTCCGCGCCGACCGGCGGGAACCGCTTCTCCTCCACCGCGCGCAGGATCATCGCCTGCTCGTCGGCGCCGAGCTCGCCGATCTCGTCGAGGAACAGGATGCCGCCATCGGCCGAGCGCAGCAGACCGGCGCGGTCCTGCAGCGCGCCGGTGAAGGCGCCCTTCACATGGCCGAACAGCGCCGACATGGCGCCGTCGCCGCGCAGCGTGGCGCAATTGACCTCGACGAACGGTCCCTCGACCTGGTGCCGCGCCTTCTTCAGGTCGTAGATCCGGCGCGCCAGCTGCGACTTGCCGGCCCCGGTCGGGCCGATCAGCAGCAGGGGCGCCTTCGACCGGATCGCCACCTGCTCGATCTGGTCGATCATGCGGTTGAAGGCGGCGTTGCGCGTGGCGATGCCGGATTTCAGGAAGGACGCAGCCTCCTCCCGCTCCGCCTCGAAGCGGGTGGCGATGCCGTCGTAGCGCGACAGATCGAGGTCGATGACGTCGTAGCCGCCAGGGTTCCCCGCCTCCCACCGCTTCGGCGGGGTCAGCTGCAGCAGCCGCGCCGGCAGGTAGTGCGCCTCAGTCAGCAGGAACCAGCAGATCTGGATCACATGCGTGCCGGTGGTGATGTTGACCAGGTACTCCTCGTCCTCGGTGTCGAAATCGTAGGCCCGGGCGAAGTCCAGCATCGCCGCATAGACCTCTTGGAAGTCCCAGGCGTTGCGCAGGTTGATCACGGTGAAGCGGACCACCGTGTCCGGCGACACGGCCTGGATGTCGCCGGCGACGCGCTTGGCCAGCGCGGCGGAGTGGGTGTCGTGGATCAGCTCCAGCCGGTCGACCAGCATGTCCTCGTGCTGGCACAGCGCCACGGTCGGCCGCCAGCGCTCCCACCGGCTGTCGAGCTTGCCGGCATCCATGGTGGTGCCGACGAAGCCGATGACGACCCGACGCTTCGACATGCTCTATCCTATAAGATAAATATTGATCCTACAGGATCGCATTTTCCTATCATGGTCGATGACCAGAGACCTGTAAATCGCGACCCTGAAAATTTTTTATCCGTTTGTTATCAATCAGTTGTGTGAAACCGGCCGATCGGTCCTTCGAAGTTGGCACGCGCTTCGCTTATGGAGGGACGCAACCGAAGGATGACGATCATGGCAAACAAGTCCGTGTTTGCTTCGCTGATGGGAAGGCTGCTTCCGCGCAGCGACGCCGTGAACCACGAGGGGGCCCAGGCCTATGCCCTGACGCCGCGCCACGCGCTGGCGCAGCTGGCGGCGACCGGGACGCTCCATCGGACGTTCTACGCCGATGCGCGGGAGCAGCTGGACCAGGTGCTCGCCCTCGCCCGCGAGGTCGAGCCCGGATTCATCGCCCGCACCGCGGTTTACGCCCGGGAGCGGGGGCACATGAAGGACATGCCGGCCCTGCTGGTCGCCCTCCTGTCCACCCTGCCGTCGCCCGACGTCACGCCGGCCTTCCGGCGCGTGGTCGACAACGGCCGCATGCTGCGCAGCTTCGTGCAAATCATGCGGTCGGGCGCCGTCGGGCGGAAGTCGCTCGGCACCCGGCCGAAGCGGCTGGTGCAGGAGTGGCTGGAGCAGGCCTCGGACCTCGAGATCATGCGGGCCGCGGTGGGGCAGGATCCCTCGCTGGCCGATGTGATCAGGATGGTCCACCCGAAGCCGGCGAACCCGTCGCGCCAGGCGCTGTATGGCTGGCTGATCGGCCGGCCCTACGACGCCGCGGCGCTGCCGGAGGTGGTGCGGGCCTTCGAGGCCTTCAAGCGGGATCCGTCGGCGCCGGTGCCGGACGTGCCCTTCCAGATGCTGACGGCGCTGCCGCTGACGCGGGAGCACTGGGCGGCGATCGGGGAGAAGGCCGGCTGGCACATGCTGCGGATGAACCTGAACACCTTCGCGCGCCACGGCGTGTTCGAGGTGGACGGGTTCGCCGAGCGGGTGGCGGCAAGGCTGCGCGACCCGGAGGCGATCCGGCGCGCCCGGGTGTTCCCGTACCAGCTGATGGCGGCCTACGCCATGACTGGCACGGGGGTGCCGACGGTGGTGCGTGAGGCGCTGCAGGACGCGATGGAAGTCGCGGTCGGCAACGTCCCGACGCTGGCCGGCCGGGTGGTGATCTGCCCCGACGTGTCGGGGTCGATGAGCTCCCCGGTCACCGGCCACCGCGCCGGCGGAACGACTTCGGTGCGCTGCATCGACGTCGCCGCGCTGGTGGCGGCGGCGGTGCTGCGGGCCAACCGGTCGGCCCGGGTCATGCCATTCGAGCGGGATGTGGTCGAGATCGACCTCAACCCGCGCGATGCGGTGATGACCAACGCGCGGAAGCTGGCCGCCATCGGTGGTGGCGGCACCAACTGCTCGGCCCCGGTCGAGCGGCTGGTGGCGGAGCGCGCAGCGGTCGACCTCGTCGTCTTCGTCTCGGACAACCAGTCCTGGGTCGATGCGGCGAAGCACCCGCACCAGGGCACCGGGCTGATGCAGGCCTGGGCCCGGCTGAAGGAGCGCAATCCCGAGGCCAGGCTGGTCTGCATCGACATCCAGCCCTATGCCACGACGCAGGCGCAGGAGCGGGCGGACATCCTCAACGTCGGGGGCTTCTCCGACGCGGTGTTCGACGCGATCGCCGCCTTCGCCGAGGCCGGGACGGGCACGGAGCGCTGGGTCGACGAGATCGAGCGGATCGTGCTCTGACGGATCGGGGCCGGACGTCCAGAAGACCGGGCGCCCGGCTCCGGCCGGGAGGAATGCCGTCGGGACTACATGCAGGACCCCGCAGGCGGGCCGGGCAACCGGCTGCGCTCGGGGCACCGCTTCGGCGGGTTGTCCCGGCACCCCTCGTCCTCCTGGTTGGAACCATGGCGAATGCCGTGCGGGAGTACATCCACCCCAGAGCGTGGCGTGCCGGAAACACGCCTCCGACCCCGTGTCGGAAGCTCGCCTCCCGCACCACCTCGTCGCCATGGCCAACCGTGTTTCGTGACGAATGCCGGCGGAATTCCATCTGTCGCAAGTTCGAATCCTGCCGGGTCCACCACCTCACTGCGGGCCCGTAGCTCAGAGGGTAGAGCAATGGTTTCGCCATCCCTCGTCGTCACAGCCTCGCGCGGCGAATGCCTGCGGGAGTCCATTGGTCAGAGCACCTGCCGCAAGGCAGGTGGCGGCGGTTCGACTCCGCCCCGGGCCGCGAGGTCCGGTAGCTCAGGAAACGCTCTCGCGAACCCTCGTCGCCGCCCCCATACAACCGTTTGAAAGGACCACAGATCGCAGCGAATGCCGGCCGGGATTCCATCGGGTAGCGGCGCAAGCCGTGAGGTTCAAGTCCTCGCCCGCATAGCGGTTCGCCGCGGCGCGGGAGATCCCGCCATCCCTTGTCGCTGCACCCGAACGCATGGCGAATGCCGATGGAACTCCATGGATTCTTAATCCCCTAGCCGCGGGTTCGAATCCCGCCGGGCCTATCCCTCACGGGACCGGCCCGTAGCTCAGCGGTAGAGCAGGAGCCCGCCCGGGCCTCGGTCCGGGCGGGCACGCGTTTCATCACCCTCGTCGCCATGCGGCCTTCTGGACTTAAGGACACGCATCATGGACCGGACTTACGACCTCCTCACCGAAAGCTTCGCCCCGGCGCGCGGCACGCGCGCCAAGCCGGTCAAGATGTGGACCCGCGGCGTGCCCGTGGACGACGGCTCGCGCCAGCAGCTGCTGAACACCGCGACCCTGCCGTTCATCCACAAGCATGTCGCGGCGATGCCGGACGTGCATTACGGCAAGGGCGCGACCATCGGGTCGGTCATCCCGACGCGCGGGGCGATCATCCCGGCGGCGGTCGGCGTCGACATCGGCTGCGGCATGTGCGCGGTGCGCACGACCCTGACCAGCCACCAGCTGCCGGACAGCCTGTCCGGGCTGCGCTCGGCGCTCGAGGCGGTGATCCCGGTCGGGATGGCCGATCACGGGCAGGACGTGCCGCGCGCGGCGGAGAACGCCTGGTACTCGTCGTTCAAGCAGCGCTACGACGCGCTGCAGCACAAGTACCCGGCGATCTCCACCCGGCATTCGCCAGCGCGGCAGATCGGCACGCTGGGCGGCGGCAATCACTTCATCGAGGTCTGCCTGGACCAGGACGACCGCGTGTGGGTGATGCTGCATTCCGGCTCGCGCGGGGTCGGCAACCGCATCGGCAGCTTCTTCATCGCCGCGGCGCGCCGGGAGATGGAGCGGCTGTTCATCCACCTGCCGGACCGGGACCTGGCCTATCTGGCCGAGGGCTCGGCACTGTTCGACGACTACATGGACGCGGTCGGCTGGGCGCAGGACTACGCCCGGGCCAACCGGGACGTGATGCTGAAGCAGGCGCTGGCGGCGATGGCCGCCGCCTTCACCGAATTCGGCGTCACCGACGAGGCGATCAACTGCCATCACAACTACGTGGAGCGGGAGCATCACTTCGGCGAGAACGTCTGGGTCACCCGCAAGGGCGCCGTGCGCGCCCGCGAGGGGGACCTGGGCATCATCCCGGGATCGATGGGGGCGCGATCCTTCATCGTCCGCGGCAAGGGCAACCCCGACAGCTTCTGCTCCTGCTCCCACGGGGCCGGGCGGGTGATGTCGCGGACCGAGGCGAAACGGCGGTTCACGGTCGCCGACCATGAAGCGGCCACCGCGGGGATCGAATGCCGGAAGGACGAGGGCGTCATCGACGAGACGCCCAAGGCCTACAAGGACATCGACGCCGTGATGGCCGCCCAGTCCGATCTGGTGGAGGTCGTGCACACGCTGCGCCAGATCGTCTGCGTCAAGGGATAGCGAACGCCACGGGCAGCGGTCCGGGCAGCCGGACCGCTGCCTGCCGTTGCTCGTGGTCGACCGACAAGAACGATAAGAAAGAACCGACCATGATCACGATCGACGGATCCGAGGGCGAGGGCGGGGGGCAGATCCTGCGCTCGGCCCTGACCCTGTCCCTGGCGACCGGCACCCCGTTTCGGATCGAGAGGATCCGCGCGGGGCGCGCCAAGCCGGGGCTGCTGCGCCAGCATTTGACCGCGGTGAAGGCGGCGGCCGAGATCGGCCGGGCCGCGGTGACGGGGGCCGAGCTGGGCTCGACCGCGCTCGGCTTCGCGCCGGGCACGGTCGCGGCCGGCGAATATGATTTCGCCATCGGTTCGGCCGGGTCGACCCTGCTGGTGCTGCAGACCGTGCTGCTGCCGCTGGCCCTGGCGAACGCGCCGTCGCGGCTGCGGCTGCAGGGCGGCACCCATGCCATGGGCGCGCCGAGCTTTGATTTCGCCGACCGCGCCTTCCTGCCGCTGCTGCACCGCATGGGCTTCCATGCCCAGGCGGTGCTGCGCCGGCACGGCTTCTATCCGGCGGGCGGCGGCGTGGTCGAGGTCGAGGTGATGCCGCGCGGCCAGCCGGCGCCGCTGGTGCTGGAGCGGCGCGGCGCCCTGGTGTCGCAGCAGGTGGATGCGGTGGTCACCCATCTGCCGCTGCATATCGCGGCGCGGGAGACGGCGACCGTCGCCAAGGCCCTGCGCTGGCGGGACGAGGCGCTGGCCCCGGTCCGCGCCGTCGCCGCGGAGGGGCCGGGCAACTGCCTGACCGTGACGGTGGCGCATGAGCACGCGACCGAGGTCTTCACCGGTCACGGCCAGCCCGGCCTGCCGGCGGAGGATGTCGCCGCCGCGACGGCAAAGGCGGTGCGGCAGTATCTCGCCAGCCGCGCCCCGGTCGGGCCGCATCTGGCGGACCAGCTGCTGCTGCCGATGGCGCTGGGCGCGGGCGGCCGGTTCGTCACGGTGCCGCCGACGCCGCACACCCGCACCAACATCGCGGTGATCGAGGCCTTCCTCGGCGCCCGGATCGTGGTGACCCGCCACACCGGCCGCAGCGTGCTGGTCACGGTGCCGGCGCGGTGAGCGCGAGGCCGGTGCGCTTGACACCGGCCTTCCCGGCTTGCGAGCCTGTACCCGGAAGTGACACGGGGTGCCCGCCGAAGTTCGATCCGGGGGGCTGAGATCATACCCGTCGAACCTGATCTGGGTCATGCCAGCGAAGGGAGCCGTCACGCGATGCCCATCGGGCCCCGATCCCCAGGATCGATCGCCGACTGCTCCCTCCACTGGAGGAGGAGCGGAATGGCTGTTGCGGCACCGGAATCGAGGCGGCGCTTCGACCTGTCGGTCTATCTCGTCACCGACACGCGGCTGAGCGGTCCGCGCGGCGTTGCCGCCGTGGCCGCGGCGGCGGCGCAAGGTGGCGTCACCATGGTGCAGTTGCGCGACCCCGACGCCACGACGCGCGGGCTGATCGCCGCGGCCGGGGCGCTGCAGGCGGTGCTGGCGCCGCACGGCGTGCCCCTGGTGATCAACGACCGGGTCGACGTGGCCCTGGCGGTCGGCGCCGACGGCGTCCATCTCGGCGACCGCGACATGCCGGCGGCGACGGCGCGGCGCCTGCTGGGCCCTGGCCGCATCGTCGGCGTCACCGTGCATGACGCGGCCGAGGCGCGGGCGGTCGACACCGGCGTCGCCGACTACGCCGGCATCGGCCCGGTCTTCGCCACCACCACCAAGGCCGAAGCCCGGCCGGCGATCGGGGTCGAGGGCTTCCGGGCGCTGCGCCGGCTGCTGCCGCTGCCCGCCGTCGGCATCGGCGGCCTCGACGCGGCCCGGACCGCCGAGGTGATCGCGGCCGGGGCGGACGGCGTCGCCGTGGTGTCGGCGATCTGCGCCGCGCCCGACCCGGAGGCGGCGGCCCGGGCGATCGCCGCTGCGGTGACGGAGGGGCGGACGCGATGATCCCGCCCCGCACCATCCCCAACGTCCTGACCATCGCCGGCACCGACCCCTCGGGCGGCGCCGGCATCCAGGCCGATCTGAAGACCTTCTCCGCCCTCGGCGCCTATGGCTGCGCGGTGATCACCGCCCTGGTCGCCCAGAACACCCGTGGGGTGCAGGCGGTGGAGCTGGTGTCGCCGGCCTTCGTCGCCAAGCAGATCGACTGCCTGCTGGCCGATGTCCGGATCGATGCGGTCAAGATCGGCATGCTGGCGACCGGCGAGATCGTGCGCGTGGTGGCCGACGCGCTGCGCCGGCACGGGCTGACCCGGGTGGTGGTCGACCCGGTGATGGTGGCGAAGAGCGGCGACCGGCTGCTGGATCCCGACGCCGTGGCGGCGCTGCGCGAGGAACTGCTGCCGCTGGCCACTGTGGTTACCCCGAACCTGCCCGAGGCCGCCGACCTGCTGGGCCGCACGCCGGCCGAGCACCGGGACGAGATGCCGGAGATCGCCGCGGCGTTGCTCGATCTCGGTCCCCGGGCCGTGCTGTTGAAGGGCGGCCATCTGGCGGAGGCGGAGAGCCCGGACCTGCTGCTCATGGCGGCGGGGTCGCTGACCCTGGCAGCGCCGCGGATCGCCACCCGCAACACCCACGGCACCGGCTGCACCCTGTCCTCCGCCATCGCGGCCTTGTTGCCGCAGCGGCCGGACCTGGAGACGGCGGTGCGCGAGGCGAAGACCTACCTGACCGGGGCGCTGGCCGCGGCCGACCGCCTGTCCGTCGGCGGCGGCCACGGGCCGCTGCACCATTTCCATGCATGGTGGGGGTGACCGAGCCGGCCACCCCCGCTGCTGCGGCCGCTCAGCCGACCTTGTTCTTGTTGTAGACGTCGAAGGCGACGGCGGCGAGCAGCACCAGGCCCTTGATCACCATCTGCAGGTCGATGCCGAGGCCGAGGATCGACATGCCGTTGTTCATCACGCCCATGATGAAGGCGCCGATCACCACGCCGGTGATCTTGCCGACGCCGCCCGAGGCCGAGGCGCCGCCGATGAAGCAGGCGGCGATGGCGTCGAGCTCGTACTGGTTGCCGGCCTGCGGCGTCGCCGAGGTCAGGCGCGCCGTGGTGATCAGCCCGGCCAGCGCCGCCAGCACCCCCATGTTGACGAAGGTCAGGAACACCAGCTTCTCGGTGTCGATGCCGGACAGCTTGGCCGCCTTCTCGTTGCCGCCGACGGCGTAGATGCGGCGGCCCAGCGTGGTGCGGGTGGTGACGAAGGCGTAGAGCACGACCAGCACGCCCATCAGGATCAGGATGTTGGGCAAGCCGTTATAGGTGGCCAGCAGATAGCCGAGCCCGGCCAGCGCCACCACCGTGGCCACGTTCTTGATCACGAAGAACAGCAGCGGCTCCTGCTCGACCCCGTGCTGGATCTCGTTGCGCCGCTTCTGGACGTTGAACCACACCAGGATCAGCGGCACGGCCAGGCTGATCAGCAGCGTGGTGATCCAGACCTTGCCGTTGCCGGTGAACAGCTCCGGCAGCGACCCGAACGGCTCGAAGATGAAGCCCGAGGACATCTTCTGGAAGTCGACCGGCACCGGACCGGCGCGCTCGCCGTTCAGCACCATGATGCAGAGGCCGCGGAAGGCCAGCATTCCCGCCAGGGTGACGATGAAGGACGGGATCTTGCGGTAGGCGATGAAATAGCCCTGGGCCGCCCCGATCACCGCGCCCAGCACCAGGCAGGCGATGGCCGCGAGCCAGGGGTTGATGCCCTGCCATACCATCAGCGCGCCGCCGACCGCGCCGACGAAGCCCGCCACCGACCCGACCGACAGGTCGATATGGCCGCTGACGATCACCAGCAGCATGCCGAAGGCCAGCACGATGACGTAGGCGTTCTGCTGGATCAGGTTGCTGAGGTTCAGCGGCGTGAACAGCCGGCCGTCGGTCGCGATCTGGAAGATGATCATGATCGCGACCAGCGAGAGCAGCATCGCGTATTCGCGGATGTTGTTCTTCAGGAACTCGCCGATCCGGGTGTTCGCGCGCTCCTGCAGAGCGGTGGTTTCGGTGGTCATTGCCTGGCCTCCCTAGGCCCAATCTCTCTCGAGCGCATGATCGCCCGCATGATGTTTTCCTGGGATGCGTCCCGGGCCGGCATCTCGGCGACGAGGCGGCCCTCGTTCATGACGTAGATCCGGTCGCACATGCCGAGCAGCTCGGGCATTTCCGAGGAGATCATGATGACGCCCTTCCCGGACGCCACCAGCTGGTTGATGATCGTGTAGATCTCGTATTTGGCGCCGACGTCGATGCCGCGGGTCGGCTCGTCGAGGATCAGCACCTCAGGCTCCGCGAACAGCCACTTGCTCAGCACCACCTTCTGCTGGTTGCCGCCGGACAGGTTGACCGTCTGCTGCTGCACGCCGGAGGAACGGATGTTGAGCTTGCGCCGGTAGTCGAAGGCGACCTTGAGCTCGCGCATCTCGTCGACGATGCCGCGGCGCGCCACGCCGGGAAGATGGGCCAGCGGGATGTTGTGCTGGATCGAATCGCCCAGCACCAGGCCCAGCGACTTGCGGTCCTCGGTGACATAGGCGAGGCCGGCGGCGATCGCCTTGGGCACGGTGGCGAGATCGACCGGCTGCCCCCGCATCGTCGCGGTGCCGGTGATCTTCTGGCCGTAGGCCCGGCCGAACACGCTCATCGCGAACTCGGTCCGCCCCGCCCCCATCAGCCCGGCAATGCCCACCACCTCGCCGGCGCGGACATCGAGGTCGATGCCCTTGATCATCTGCCGCTCGGAATGCAGCGGGTGGTAGACGCTCCAGCCCTTCACCGCGAACAAGGTCTCGCCCAGCTTCGGCTCACGCTCGGGGTAGCGGTCGGTCAGGTCGCGGCCGACCATGCCCTTGATGATCCGGTCCTCGTTGACCTCGCCGCCCCGCGCATCCAGCGTCTCGATCGTCGACCCGTCGCGCAGGATGGTGATCGAATCCGCGACCTTGGTGATCTCGTTCAGCTTGTGCGAGATCAGGATCGAGGAGATGCCCTGGCGCTTGAACTCCAGCAGCAGCTCCAGGAGCGCGTTGCTGTCGCTCTCGTTCAGGCTGGCCGTCGGCTCGTCGAGGATCAGGAGCTTGACCTCCTTCGACAGCGCCTTGGCGATCTCGACCAGCTGCTGCTTGCCGACGCCGATATTGGTGACCAGCGTCGCCGGGTTCTCCTTCAGCCCGACTTTGGTCAGGAGCGCCCGGGCCCGGACCAGCGTCTCGTTCCAGTCGATGATACCCCTGGACGCGACCTCGTTGCCGAGGAACAGGTTCTCGGCGATCGACAGGAGCGGCACCAGCGCCAGCTCCTGATGGATGATGATGATGCCGGCGTGTTCGCTGTCCGCGATCGAGCGGAAGTGCCGCTCCTGCCCCTCGAAATGGATCTCGCCCTCATAGGAGCCGTGGGGGTAGACGCCGGACAGGACCTTCATCAGCGTCGACTTGCCGGCGCCGTTCTCGCCGACCACGGCGTGGATCTCGCCGCGCCTGACCGCAAGGTTGACGTTGCTGAGCGCCTTCACGCCCGGGAACGTCTTGGTGATCCCGCGCATCTCCAGGATCGTATCGACTGGATTAATCGTATCCACCTCTGGGCTCCGCTCGCCACGGGCGCCGGCCTGCCGCCCGACCGCGGCAGACGCAACGGCAGGGCCCCGCGCCCGGAGGCACGGGGCCCTTGGGGGCACGTCAGATTACTTCAGTTGGTCGGCGGTGTAGTAGCCGCTGTCGACCAGCACCTTCTGCACGTTGTCCTTGGTGACCGGGACCGGCGTCAGCAGGTAGGACGGCACCACCTTGACCCCGTTGTTGTAGGTCTTGGTGTCGTTGACCTTCGGCTCGGCGCCGGACATCACGGCGTCGATCATGTCGACGGTGACCTTGGCCAGGTCGCGGGTGTCCTTGAACACGGTCGAGTACTGGTCGCCGGCGAGGATCGACTTGACCGACGGGACCTCGGCGTCCTGGCCGGAGACGAAGGGCAGCGGCCGGTCGCCCGAGCCGTAGCCCACCGCCTTCAGCGAGGCGATGATGCCCATCGACAGGCCGTCATAGGGCGACAGCACGGCGTCGACCTTCTTGTCGCCGTAGTACGCCGACAGCAGGTTGTCCATGCGGGCCTGGGCGGTGGCGGCGTCCCAGCGCAGGATGCCGACCTTGTCCATGCCCATCTGGCCGCTCGGCACCGCGATCTTCTTGCTGTCGATGTAGGGCTGCAGCACCGACATCGCGCCGTCGTAGAAGAAGAAGGCGTTGTTGTCGTCCGGCGAGCCGCCGAACAGCTCGACGTTGAACGGGCCCTTGCCGTCCTTCAGGCCGAGCGCATCGACCAGCGAGCCTGCCTGCAGCACACCCACCTGGAAGTTGTCGAAGGTGGTGTAGTAGTCGACATTCGGCGTGTCGCGGATCAGGCGGTCATAGGCGATGACCTTGATCCCGGCGTCATGCGCCTGCTGCAGCACCGAGGACAGCGTGGTGCCGTCGATCGCGGCGATCACCAGCACCTTGGCGCCCTTGGTGACCATGTTCTCGATCTGCGACAGCTGGGTCGGGATGTCGTCGCCGGCATATTGCAGGTCGGCCTCGTAACCCTTGGCCTGCAGCGACTTGACCATGTTGTCGCCGTCGGCGATCCAGCGCGCCGAGGTCTTGGTCGGCATCGAGACGCCGACGAGGCCCTTCTCGGCGGCCTGCGCCGACAGCGCGAAGGCGGACAGCCCCAGCGCCAGCGCCGTGATGGATGTGATCAGCTTCACCGTTTTCTCCCTCTGCTACACTCTTCTGCGCCCGGGCCGGCCGTTCCGGTGAAATCCCGGCGCGCTGTTGCCGCATGATGGCCCATGATGCCGCCGCAGTCCCGGCCATTCCAGCCGGCCCGTCCGCGGTCACGAACTCCCTGTGAATCCGGCGCCGGCGATCCCGCGAAACGCCGATCGGCGGGCAAACCTCCGCGCGCGCTCCTCGCGGAACGCCGGACAGCCTGCCGCCGATGGATCAAGCCCGACGCCTCGTCGATGTGGTGAAATCCATGTGCTCCTCCCTGTGAACGCGACTGCGACGCCTTGTGGTTGTTGGGGGCCGGCCCTGCCGATCCAATCCTCATACAATTTGGCGTAATCTCTCGCCGAGCCGTCGCGCTGTCAAGCGCCGCCGCGGAAACGAGGCAATCGCTGCATTCTATGGAGCTTTTCAGCAGGCGGCGTTGCCTCTCCCGCTTGCGGGAGAGGTCGGAGACGCGAAGCGGCTCCGGGTGAGGGGGTTTGTCGAGGCCTGGGCCAGCCCTCACCCGGTCTCGCTGCGCGAGCCCGACCTCTCCCGCCACGCGGGAGAGGCAACGCGAAGGGCACCGCCAATTCCATCACAGCCCCCGCTCCTGGCGGGAGGGGTAAGCGCCTTACTTCCGCGGCCGCAGGGTCGGGAACAGGATGACGTCGCGGATCGAGGCGGAGTTGGTGACCAGCATCACCAGCCGGTCGATGCCGACGCCCATGCCGCCGCTCGGCGGCAGGCCGTATTCCAGCGCGGTGACGTAGTCGCGGTCCATCATCTGGGCCTCGTCGTCGCCGGCATCGCGGGCCGCGACCTGGGCGGCGAAGCGCTCATACTGGTCCTGCGGGTCGCTGAGCTCGGAGAAGGCGTTGGCGATCTCCCAGCCATTGGCATAGGTCTCGAACCGCTCGGTCAGGCGCGGGTCGCTGCGATGCGCCTTGGCCAGCGGCGAGATCTCCTTCGGCATGTCGGTGACATGGGTCGGCTGGACCAGCGTGTGCTCGACCGTCTCGCCGAACACCAGCTCCACCACCTGGCCCCAATTCTCCTTGCCGGAGACCTTGAGCTGCAGGCCGCGGGCCGCCTCGCGTGCGGCTTCCGCGCCCTCGATCTGCAGGAAGTCGACGCCGGTCGCCTCCTTCACCAGCTCGGTCATCGGGGCACGGCGGTACTGGCCGCCGAACTCGATCCGGTGCTCGCCGAAGGTCACCGTGGTGCCGCCGGTGGCCGCCTTCGCCGCGGCGGCGAAGATATCCTCGGCCAGCGCCATCATGTCGGTGTAGTCGGCATAGGCCTGGTACAGCTCGAGCATCGTGAACTCCGGGTTGTGCCGGGTCGAGATGCCCTCGTTGCGGAAGTTGCGGTTGATCTCGAACACCCGCTCCGACACGCCGCCGACGATCAGCCGCTTCAGGTACAGCTCCGGCGCGATGCGCAGGTACAGGTCCATGTCGAGCGTGTTGTGATGCGTCACGAACGGCTTGGCCGAGGCACCGCCCAGGATCGGATGCAGCATCGGCGTCTCGACCTCGAGGAAGCCGCGGTCCTGCATCAGCCTGCGGATGTCGGCGACGATCCGGCTGCGGGCGCGGAAGGTCTCGCGGCTCTCCTCGCTCATGATCAGGTCGAGATAGCGCTGGCGGTAGCGGGCCTCGACATCGGTCAGGCCGTGATACTTCTCCGGCAGCGGCAGCAGCGTCTTGGCCAGCAGGGTGACGTGCCGGACGTTGATGGTCAGCTCGCCGCGCTTGGTGCGGCGGATGAAGCCCTCGACGCCGATCAGGTCGCCGATGTCGAGCAGCCCGACCAGCTCCAGCGTCGCCGGGTCAGCATAGTCCTTGTGGCAGAACACCTGGATCTTGCCGCTGACATCGTGCAGGTCGATGAACATGCCGCTGTTGCGGTACGCCCGGATGCGGCCGGCGATGCGGACCACGTCCTCCGGCTTCTCCGCCTCGGCCGGCAGCTCGGCGTAGCGCGCCTGCAGCCCGGCGGCGTCGGCCGTCTTCTCGTAGTGGTAGGGGTAAGGGTCGATCCCCTTCGCCCGCAGCGCCCGCAGTTTCTCCAGCCGCGGCGTCTTCAGCGGGTTGTCGGCATCGTCGTGCGGGGCGCGGACGCTCTCGACGCTGTCGGACATGATCGGGACTCCAGGGCAGGGAACGACAAGACGGACAAACGGGGATCGCGTCCTCTACTCGCCGCACCCCGGGGGTGCAAGCCGGTTCCGCGCATGGCCCCCTTCTTCTTCCCAAGGCAGCGGCCGTTTTCGATATCCGAATGTTCCACACCTGTTTATGAGAAATTGAGTCATACTTTCGTATTGAAGCCGGCATCGCAACCGACCGGCGGCCGTGAGCAGTGAGGACGTTCGAGATGAGAGAGAGCGTATCCCGCGTGGCGATGGCAGCGACCGTCGCCGCGGCCGGTCTGGCAGGCTGTACCGATACCACCCCCTGGGCCTATTCGACTGAACCCGGGGCCACTGCCGAGCGTCCCGCCATGACCAGGACCGAGCCGCAGCCGGTGGCCGTGTCGCCGGCCTACACCGCACCGCAGGTGATCGCGACCACGCCCGCCCGCGTCTCGCCGCCGCCGCCCACCGTGACCTATGCGCCGCCGCGCACCGTTCCGGCCCCGGTGGTCATGGCCCCGCCGCCGCCCCCGGCGGTCGTGGCACCGCGCGTGGTCGCCGCGGCCCCCCCACGCGTGGTGCACCCGGCGCCCGCGCCCGTGATCTCGGTTCCCGCCGCGACCACCGTCTATGTCCCGGCCCGGCCGATGCTGACCGAGAAGAGCGGCCTGATCGACTTCGTGCTGACCGACGGCGCCGGCCGGCCCGACGGCGTGATCCTGAAGGACAAGACCGTGATCCGCTTCGCCCCGGCCTTCGCCCTGGCCATGGACCCCGACCGCAGCCGCCTGGCCCCCGGCCGGCCGATCGTGGTGCGCGGCACCGTCGCCGGGGGTCGCAGGAACCCGGTGCTGGAGGCGGTCGAGATGGGCACCGACATCTACTCGATGGTGACGCTGGGCTACTGACGGACGGTCCATCCGGTGTAGGAAGAACCGCCCGCCGCGACGCACAGGCACGATCCGGCGCGTCGGGGTGTAGACAGAGTCCCGAGACCGCCGAACGGACCGCAGCCCGGATGACCCAGGACCAGATCGCGATCGTCGCCCTGCTGGCCGCGACGCTGGCCTTGTTCGTGTGGAACCGCATCCGCTTCGATCTGGTCGCCGTCGGCGCGCTGCTGGCCGCCGTGCTGCTGGGGCTGGTCAAGGCCGACGATGCCTTCTCCGGCTTCGGCAACCCCGCCGTCGTCACCGTTGCCGCGGTGCTGGTGATCGGCCGGGCCCTGGCCCTGTCCGGCGCGGTCGACCGTATGGTCGCGGCGCTGGCGCGCATCGCCGACGGCCGCTTCGCCCAGATGGTGGTGCTGTGCAGCTTCGGCGCCCTGATCTCGGCCTTCATGAACAATGTCGGGGCGCTGGCGCTGGTGCTGCCGGTGGCGATCCAGGGCGCCCGCAGCGCCGGCTATTCGCCCTCGGCGATCCTGATGCCGCTGTCCTTCGCCACCCTCTTGGGCGGCACCGTCACGCTGATCGGCACGCCGCCGAACCTGCTGATCTCGGCCTTCCGCGAGAAGGCGGTGGGCGAGCCGTTCCACCTGTTCGACTTCGCCCCGGTCGGCCTGGCGCTGACCGTCGCCGGCCTGGCCTACATGCTGCTGATCGGCTGGCGGCTGATCCCGTCCAGCCGCCGTGGCCAAAGGGCGGAGGAGGAGAGCTTCGAGATCAGCCGCTACGCCACCGAGGTCGAGGTCACCCCGAAGTCGAAGATGGCCGGGCGCTCGGTGATGGCCTTCGAGGAGGCGCAGAAGGGACGGATCGTCGTGCTCGGCATCGTCCGCGGCAAACGCCGCATCGCCGGGCTGATAAGGCTGGAGCATCTGGTGCCCGGCGACCTGCTGATGGTGCAGGCCGACACCCAGGCGCTGGAGCAGGCGCTGGGCGATGGCGACATCACCCTGGCGGCCGAGCGCCCGCCCGAGGCCGGCGGCCTGCGCGACCTGGTGACGTCCGAGGCGGTGGTGCCGGCCAATGCCTGGATCCGCGGGGCCAGCCCGGCCGATCTCGAGCTGCGCCGCCGCCATGGGGTCAACATGCTGGCAGTGTCGCGGCACGGCCATCCGGTGAGGCAGCGGCTGCGTGACATCGCGATCGAGCCCGGCGACGTGCTGCTGCTGCAGGGCGACGCCGACACCCTGCCGGACACGCTGCAGGCGCTGGGCTGCCTGCCGCTGGCCCAGCGCCGCCTGAGCCTGCGCAGCCGCAACCTGTGGCTGCCGCTGGCCCTGTTCGTCGCCGCCATCGCCGCCACCGCGACCGGCTACCTCCCGGCCACCATCGCCTTCGCCCTGGCGGTGATGGGCATGCTGGCCGCCCGCGCCATCCCGCTGCGCGACCTGTACACCGCCATCGACTGGCCGGTGATCGTGCTGCTGGGCGCCATGATACCGGTCGGCGGCGCGCTGGAGACCACGGGCACGGCGCAGCTGCTGGCCGACGGCATCGCCGCCGTGGCGCAGGACATACCGCCGCATCTGGTCCTGGCCGTGGTGCTGGCCGCAACCATGGCCGTCACCCCGATGCTGAACAACGCCGCGACCGTGGTGATCATGGCGCCGATCGTGATCGGCATCGCCCAGCAGCTCGGCCTCAGCCCCGACCCGTTCCTGATCGCGGTGGCGATCGGCGCCAGCTGCGACTTCCTGACCCCGTTCGGCCACCAGAACAACACCCTCATCATGGGGCCGGGCGGCTATGAGGTGTCGGATTTCTGGCGCGTCGGCCTGCCGCTCGACGCCATCATCATCGTCGTCTCGGTCCTCTTGATCCCGATCATCTGGCCCTTCACCGCGTGACCCCACCTGTGATTCCGACCTTGGCCCCTCTGCCGATCGACACGGCCCTGCCGCCGCTGCGCGCCGCGCTGGCCGAGCACGGCCGCGCCGTACTGCAGGCGCCGCCCGGCGCCGGCAAGACCACGCGGGTGCCGCTGGCGCTGCTGGACCAGCCCTGGCTGGGCGGCGGCAGGATCATCATGCTGGAACCGCGGCGGATCGCGGCCCGTGCCGCCGCCGGCCACATGGCGTCGCTGCTGCACGAACGGGTCGGCGACACGGTCGGCTACCGCATCCGGATGGACCGCAAGGTCGGCCCGAACACACGGATCGAGGTGGTGACCGAGGGCATCCTGACCCGGATGCTGCAGGACGACCCGGCGCTGGAAGGCGTCGGCGCCGTGATCTTCGACGAGTTCCACGAGCGCAGCCTGAACGCCGATCTCGGCCTGGCCCTGGCGCTGGAGACGGCGGTGCTGCGCGACGACCTGCGCCTGCTGGTGATGTCGGCGACGCTGGATGGCGGGCCGGTGGCGCGCCTGCTGGGCGATGCGCCGGTCGTCACCTCGGAGGGCCGGGCCTGGCCGGTGGAGACGCATCACCGCCCGCCCCGTCCCGGCGAGGCGATCGAGGATGCCGTCGCCCGGGCGGTGCGCGACGCGCTGGCGGAGGAGACCGGCAGCCTGCTGGTGTTCCTGCCCGGCGCGCGCGAGATCCGGCGGGTGCAGGCGAAGCTGGCCGGCCTCGGCGACGGCGTGGCCGTGGCCCCGCTCTACGGCGACCTGCCGGCGGCGGCGCAGGACCAGGCGATCCGCCCGGCGCCGGTGGGGACGCGCAAGGTGGTGCTGGCCACCAACATCGCCGAGACCAGCCTGACCATCGAGGGCGTGCGTGTGGTGATCGACAGCGGCCTGGCCCGGGCGCCGCGCTTCGACCCGCGCACCGGCATGAGCCGGCTGGAGACGGTGACCATCGCCCGCGCTGCCGCCGACCAGCGCCGCGGCCGCGCCGGGCGGACCGGGTCCGGCGTGTGCTGGCGCCTGTGGGCCAGGGCCGGCGAGGGCGCCATGGCGCCGTTCGACCCGCCCGAGATCCTGGTCGCCGACCTGGCGCCGCTGGCGCTGGAGCTGGCGCTGTGGGGTGTGGGCGAGGACGGGGGCGACCTGGCCTGGCTCGACCCGCCGCCGGCCGCGGCACTGGCCCAGGCGCGGACGCTGCTGGCCGATCTCGGCGCCATCGATCCGGATGGCCGCCCCACCGCGCATGGTAAGGCGATGGCCCGGCTGCCGCTGCATCCGCGCCTGGCCCACATGGTGCTGCGCGCCAAGGCCGATGGGATCGGCGGCACGGCGGCGGAGCTGGCGGCGATCCTGGAAGGCCGCCGCCCCTCGCCGGAGACCGATCTGCGCGCCTCGATCGAGGCGCTGCATCGCGACCGCGGCGACCCGGCGGTCGCCCGGCTGCGCGAGGCGGCGCGTGACATCGCCCGGCGCTTCGGCCTCGGCCCCGGCGGCGGAGCGGGGAATGCCGGCGCCCTGCTGGCCCTGGCCTATCCCGACCGCGTCGCCCGGCGCCGCCCCGGCGGGCGCGGCAGCTTCCTGCTGGCCAATGGCCGCGGCGCGGCGCTGCGCGAGAGCGACCCGCTGGCCGGTGCCGACTACCTCGCCGTGGCCGAGACCGACGATGCCGGGCGCGAGGCCCGCATCCTCGCAGCGGCGCCGCTGGACGAGGCGACGCTGGAGGCGGTGCTGGGCGACCGCATCGCCTGGGTCGAGACGGTCGCCTGGGACGCGGCCGAGCAGGCGGTGGCCGCCCGCCGCCAGCGCCGGCTGGGCGCGCTGGTGCTGGCCGACGCGGCGCTGCCGAACCCGGACCCCGCTTCCGTCGCGGCGGCGCTGCTGGACGGGGTGCGGCGGCTGGGTCTCGACGCCCTGCCCTGGCGCGATGGTGCGGTGGCGCTGCGCCGGCGCGTCGGCTTCGCCCGGGCGCTGGAGGGCGAGGCCTGGCCCGACTGGTCGGATGCGGTGCTGACCGGGACGCTGGAGGACTGGCTGGGGCTGCATCTCGGCGGGATGCGGCGGCGCAGCGATCTCGACCGGCTGGACCTGGCGCAGATCCTGTCCACCGCGCTGGGCTGGGAGCGGCAGCGCGCGCTGGACACGCTGGCGCCGGCCACGATCCCGATTCCCAGCGGCCGCCGCGCGGCGCTGGACTATGCCGACCCGGCCCAACCGGTGCTGGCGGTCAAGCTGCAGGAGATGTTCGGCCAGGCCGAGACGCCGCGCGTCGGCAACGGCCGGGTGCCGGTGGCGATCCACCTGCTGTCCCCGGCCGGGCGGCCGCTGCAGGTGACCCGCGACCTCGCCGGCTTCTGGGCCGGCAGCTATGCCGAGGTGCGCAAGGACATGCGCGGCCGCTATCCCCGCCACCCCTGGCCGGACGACCCGCTGGCCGCCCCCGCCACCGCACGGGCCAAGCCGCGCGGGACCTGAGGCCGGCGCCTATACCCGCCCCATCAGGACCAGGATCAACAGGACGACGACGATCACGCCCAGCAAGCCACTCGGCCCATAGCCCCAGCCGCTGCTGTACGGCCAGGACGGAAAGGCGCCGATCAAGAGGACGATCAGGATGATCAGCAGGATGGTTCCGATACCCATGACGGCACCTCGCCGTTGTTCGCGCTGATTCCCTCAATACGAGTTGGGAAATTTCAGTTCCGGCCGGCCGGGCCGCTCAGTCGCGCTTGGACTGCAGCGCCAGCGCGCCGATCACCGCCGCCAGGGCCAGCCCGGCGGCAAAGCCGATGCCCATGCCCCACAGCCCGATGCTGCCGCTGCCGAGGAGGTGGCCGGCCACGGCGCCGACGAGCGCCAGGATGAAAGGTAGGAAGCAGCCGATCAGAACCATCGCGTCATCCCCATCGCCCCCTGCATTCCTTAGAACCCAGTTGCGACCATTCGTCGAGCCTGGATCCCTTGCGCGCCCCGCCGGGCTCGGCCACAAGAACGGGACCTCCCGACACGGCGGCGACCATGGCCACGCCACAGGCCGAAGACGTGACGATCTCCCCGCCCCCACGCGGCCTGCGCCGGCAGCTGCTGCGCCTGCATCTGTGGACCCGGCTGCGCAGCGCCGTGCGCGCCAACGAGGTCGCCCTGCCGCTGCTGGCGGTGGCGATCGGCGTCATCGTCGGCCTCGGCGTCGTCGCCCTGCGTTGGGCGCTGCAGATCATGCACGAGCTGCTGTTCGCCCTGCCGAGCGGCCAGCGCCTGAGCGCCAGCATCGACACCAGCCCGCTGCTGACCGTGCTGGTGCCGGTGCTGGGCGGCCTGGCCTTCGGCGGGGTGATGTGGGCGATCAGCCGCTGGCGCCCGCGGCCGCCGGTCGACCCGATCGAGGCCAACGCCTTGTATGGCGGCCGGATGTCGCTGCGCGACGGTTTCGTCGTCGCCGGCGCCACGCTGATGTCGAGCGGGGTCGGCGCCTCGGTCGGCATGGAGGCCGGCTACACCCAGATCGGCGGCGGCTTAGCCTCGCGTATCGGCCAGATCTTCCGGCTGCGCCGGGCCGATCTGCGCACCATCGTCGGCTGCGGCGCGGCGGCCGCGATCGCCGCCGCCTTCGATGCGCCGCTGGCCGGCACCTTCTATGCCTTCGAGCTGATCATGGGCGCCTACACCGCGGCGACGCTGGCGCCGGTGGTGGCGGCGGCGCTGGCGGCCACGGCGGTCGAGCGGGTGCTGCTGGACGAGGGTCCGTTCCTGACGGTGACCTGGACCACCGGCCTGCACGCCGCCGACTATGCCCTCTTCGTCCTGATCGGCCTGGCCTGCGCCGGCCTGGGCATCCTGATGATGCAGGGCGTCACCTGGACCGAGCGGGCGATGCGCCGGCTGGCCCTGCCGCAGATCCTGCGCCCTGCCGTGGGCGGGCTGATCGTCGGGCTGATGGCGCTGCGCTTCCCGGAGGTGCTGAGCTCCGGCCATGGGGCGCTCTATGCCGACCTCACCCTGGCGCCGCCCCTGACCGCGCTGGTCCTGCTGCTGGTGGCCAAGACCGCCGCGGCGGCAATCTCGCTCGGCGCCGGCTTCCGCGGCGGCCTGTTCTTCACCTCGCTGCTGACCGGCGCGCTGTTCGGCGGCATCCTGGCCCAGCTGACGGCGCTGGCCCTGCCCGGCCATCCGGTCGAGCACCTCGCCTATTCCCTGGTCGGCATGGCCTCGATGGCCGCCGCGGTGATCGGCGGGCCGCTGACCATGACGTTCCTGGCGCTGGAGCTGAGCGGCGACTTCTCCGTCACCATCGGCGTCATGGTCGGGGTGGTGGTCGCGGCCGCGGTGGTGCGGCACCTGTTCGGCTATTCCTTCGCCACCTGGCGCTTCCACCTGCGCGGCGAGGCGATCCGCGGCGCCCAGGATGTCGGCTGGATCCGCGACCTGACCGTCGCCCGGCTGATGCGCCGCGACGCCCGCAGCGTGCCGGACACGACGACGGTGGCCGATTTCCGCCGGCAATTCCCGGTCGGGTCGACCCAACGCGTCTTCGTCACCGATTCCGCCGGCCGCGCCGCCGGGGTGGTGCAGGTGTCGGACGCGCACAATGCCGACCACGACGCCGAGGCGGAGACGACCGAGATCGGCACGCTGCGCCACGCCGCCGCCTACATCCTGCTGCCCGGCCAGACCATCCGCACCGCGCTGGAGCTGTTCCAGGCGGCGGAGACCGAGACCCTGCCGGTGGTCAGCGACGCCCAGGAGCGGCGGATCATCGGCTATGTCAGCGAGGCCTACGCCCTGCGCCGCTACAGCGAGGAGCTGGAGCGGCGCCGCGCCGAGGATGTCGGCGAGCGCTGGTTCCGCTCGACCGAGTGAGGGCTCAGGGCAATTCCTTGGCGGAGTGCGGGTCGATCGAATACGGAAAAGTCTCGGCCAGGAAGTTCGGCTGCGACCGCACCCGGTCGATCCAGGCCGTCACGTTCGGGAAATCGGCCAGCGGCAGCTCCGCCTCCTCCGCCCGGTGGACATAGGCGAAGACGGCGATGTCGGCGACGCTGTAGGCCGGCCCGGCCAGCCAGGCGCGCTGCGACAGCTCGCGGTCCAGGATCGCCAGCGTCTTCAGCGAACCCTCGCGCTTGGCCTCGACCAGCGCGGCCGGGCGGCGCCCCACCTTGCCGGTCATGACCCAGTGCCGCAGCGTCGCGATGGTGGACTGGACGTAGTCGCCCTCGAAGGACAGCCATTGCAGCACCTTGGCCCGGGCGAAGCGGTCCTCCGGCAGGTAGGGCGTGCCCTCGGCCAGGAAGACCAGGATGGCGTTGGACTCGGCGATCACCCGGCCGTCGTCCAGCTTGATCGCCGGCACCGCGCCGGTCGGGTTGACCGCCAGGTACTCGGGCCGCTGGCCTTCGCCCTCGAAGATGCTGATGATCTCGGTGCGGTAAGGCCGCTGCAGATGCGACAGCAGCAGCCGGACCTTGTAGGCGTTCTGCGACGGCAGGTAGTCGTAGAGGGTGATCATGGGCAGCCTTGGGCCTGAGCGGTGATAATCCAGTGTCTCGCTACCCGGCCGTGCGCAACACTCCGCTTCTTGCGCCCAATTTGACCGCAAGGGATGGAATACGTCGAGCAAAACGGTCCTGTAGATCCGTGCAAACCCTTTCCGTCATCCCCGCGAAAGCGGGGATCTCGTGGCCACCCAACGGAAAGAGATTCCCGCTTTCGCGGGAATGACGTTGATTGATGGTGTTGAGGGAGCCGGAGCATGACGGCCGATCTGTTCGACAACCTTCCCGGCCCGGGGCCGGATGAGGAGACCTTGGCCGAGGGCGCGGTGCTGCTGCGCGGCTTCGCCCGCGACCGGGCCGAGGCGCTGGTCGCGGCGGTGCGGGCGGTCGAGGCCGCGGCGCCGTTCCGCCACCTGGTTACGCCCGGCGGCTACCGCATGTCGGTGGCGATGACCAATTGCGGCCGGGTCGGCTGGGTCAGCGACCGCAGCGGCTATCGCTACGACCCCGAAGACCCGATCGCCGGCCGCCCCTGGCCGGCGATGCCGCCGGTCTTCGCCGCGCTGGCCGAAGCCGCCTCGATCAAGGCCGGCTTTGGCCCCTTCGTGCCCGACGCCTGCCTGATCAACCGCTACGAGCCCGGCTCGCGCCTGTCGTTGCACCAGGACCGTGACGAGCGCGACACCGGCGCGCCGATCGTCTCGGTCTCGCTGGGCCTGCCCGCGACCTTCCTGTTCGGCGGGCTGCAGCGTGGCGACCCGACCCGCCGGGTGCGGGTGGAGCATGGTGATGTCGCGGTCTGGGGCGGCCCGGCGCGGCTGGCCTTCCACGGCATCGCCCCGCTGCCGGACGGCAGCCATGCGATTCTGGGCCGGCAGCGGATAAACCTGACCTTTCGGAAGGCCCTCTGATGCCGCTATGAAAGCCGGGTCGGTTGGGACGGGAGCACGTCGCAAGATGCTTCAGGGCAAGGTCATTCTGGTCACCGGATCCTCCTCCGGCATCGGCCTGGCGATCGCCTGGGCGGCGCAGGCCGAAGGCGCCACCGTGGTGCTGCACGGCATCGAGACCGAGGCGCTGGCCCAGGCCGCGGTGGATCTCGGCGGCACCGCCTCGGTGCTGGCCGATTTGACCGTGCCCGATGCGGCGGCGACCATCATCGACACCGTCCTGCGCACCTATGGCCGGATCGACGGGCTGGTGAACAACGCCGCGTCCCTGGCCCGCACGACGCTGGAGCAGGCCGACGAGGCCGCCTTCGACGCCATCTTCGCCGTCAACGCCCGCGCGCCGCTGCTGCTGTGCCGCGAGGCGGTGCGCGCCTTCCGCGCCCAGGGCAGCGGCGGCGCCATCGTCAATATCGGCTCGGTCAACGCCCTGTGCGGCCAGGACAACCTGCTGGTCTATTCGATGTCCAAGGCGGCGCTGATGACCATGACGCGCAACCTGGGCGACGGGCTGTCGGCCGAGCGCATCCGGGTCAACCAGCTGAATGTCGGCTGGACCCTGACCGAGACCGAGCGCGCGATCCAGCGCCGCGAGGGCCGGCCCGACGACTGGGCCGAGCACATCCCGCCGGCCCTGGCCCCCACGGGGCGCATCCTGCGGCCGGAGGAGGTGGCGCAGCATGCGGTGTTCTGGCTGTCCGACCGGTCGGCGCCGGTCACCGGCCAAGTGTACGAGGTCGAGCAGTATCCGATGGTCGGCCGCAACAAGATCAACACGCGATGAGGGGCTGGAGACGATGAAGGAGACCTGGCGCTGGTTCGGCCCGAACGACCCGGTGACGCTGGACCATGTCAAGCAGGCGGGGGCCAGCGGCATCGTCACCGCCCTGCACCACCGCCAGGACGGCAGCGTCTGGCCGGAGGCGGAGATCGCCGAGCGCCGCGCGGTGATCGAGGGCGCGGGCCTGGCCTGGTCGGTGGTCGAGAGCATCCCCCTGCCCGACGCGGTCAAGACCGGCGGTGCCGGCGCGGCCGAGGCCATCGCCACCTTCGCCCAGTCACTGCGCAACGTCGCCACGGCCGGGGTGACGACCATCTGCTACAACTTCATGCCGGTGGTCGACTGGACCCGCACCAACCTGCTGTGGCGGCTGCCCACCACCGGCTATGCCCTGCGCTTCGACGCGGTCGACATGGCCGCCTATGACACCTTCATCCTGAAGCGGAAAGGGGCCGAGGCCGACCACCGGCCGGAGGTGCTGGCCCGCGCCCGCGACCGTGTCGCGGCGATGAGCGAGAGCGAGCAGGCCGAGCTGGAGAAGACCATCATCGCCGGCCTGCCGGGCGTGGCCGGCGCGGTCAACGACCGGGCTGGGTTCGAGCGCCGCCTCGCCCTCTATGACGGCCTCACCGCCGACGATTTCCGGGCGAACTACAAGGCCTTCCTGGCCGCCGTCGTGCCGGTGGCGGAGGAGGTGGGCGCCCGCCTGGCGGTCCACCCGGACGACCCGCCCTTCCCGCTGTTCGGGCTGCCGCGCATCGTCTCCACCCCCGCCGATGCCCGTGCCGTCCTGGCCATGGTCGACCGCCCGGCGAACGGGCTGACGCTCTGCGTCGGCTCCTACGGCTCGCGCGCCGACAACGACCTGGCGGCGATGGCGCGGGAGTTCGCGCCGCGCATCCACTTCGCCCATCTGCGCAACGTCACGGTCGAGCCTGACGGCTCCTTCTTCGAGGACGAGCATCTCGAGGGCGGCGCCGACATGGTGGCGGTGATCGACGCGCTGATGGCGGAGGAGCGGTCGCGCAAGGCCGCCGGGCGGACGGATTGGGAGATCCCGATGCGGCCCGACCACGGCCATCTGCTGGCCGATGACGTGCACAAGAAGACCAACCCCGGCTATTCCCTGATCGGCCGGCTGAAGGGGCTGGCGGAGCTGCGCGGGGTGGCCCGGGCGATCGGCCAGCTGCGCGGCGCGGCATGACCGACACCGTCGATGCCGTCGTCGTCGGCGCCGGGGTGGTCGGCCTGGCCGTCGCCCGGGCGCTGGCCCTGGCCGGGCAGGAGGTGATCATCCTGGAGGCGGCGGATGCCTTCGGCACCGAGACCTCGGCCCGCAACAGCGAGGTGATCCACGCCGGCATCTACTACCCGCAGGGCAGCCTGAAGGCCCGGCACTGCGTCGCCGGCCGGCGGGCTCTCTACCGCTATTGCGAGGAGCACGGTGTCACCGCGAAGCGCTGCGGCAAGCTGATCGTCGCCACCGACGAGCAGGAAGCCGCGACGCTGGTCCGGATCGAAGCCGCGGCCCGGACCAACGGCCTGACCGGCGAGGACGACGCGCTGCGGCCGCTGACCGCCGACGAGGCGCATGCGCTGGAGCCGGAGATCGCCTGCACCGCGGCGCTGTTCTCGCCCTCCACCGGCATCGTCGACAGCCACGGCTTTATGCTGGCGCTGCTGGGCGACGCCGAGGCCCGCGGCGCGATGATCGCCTATCACAGCCGGCTGGAATCAGCCGCGGTCACGCCCGAGGGGCTGCATCTGCAGGTCGCCACCGAGGAGGGCGGCATGGAGCTGGTGGCCCGCCGGGTGGTGAACTCGGCCGGCCTGTCGGCGCCCGCCATCGCCCGCCGCATCGCCGGGGTGCCCGAGGCATCGGTGCCGCAGCCCTTCCTGGCCAAGGGCAACTATTTCGGCCTGTCCGGCCGGCCGCCCTTCCGCCACCTGATCTATCCGGTGCCGGTGCCCGGCGGCCTCGGCACCCATGCCACGATCGACCTGGGCGGCCGGGTGCGCTTCGGCCCCGATGTCGAATGGGTCGACACGCTGGACTATCGGGTCGACCCGGCGCGGGCCGAAAGCTTCTACGCCGCCATCCGCCGCTACTGGCCGGCGTTGCCGGACGGGGCCTTGCTGCCGGATTATTCCGGCATCCGCCCGAAGATCACCCCGCCCGGCGCCGCCGCCGCGGATTTCGTGATCCAGGGGCCGGAGGGGCATGGCGTGCCCGGCCTGGTCAACCTGTTCGGCATCGAAAGCCCGGGCCTGACCTCCAGCCTGTCGATCGCCGATGAGGTGGTGCAGCGGCTGGGGCTGGCCGCCTAAGCCGCCCGTGCCGCCTTCTGGAATCGCGCCGGGGTGACCCCGTAGGCGCCCTTGAAGCGGCGGGTCAGATGGGCCTGGTCGGTGAAGCCGGTGGCCGCCGCCACCTGGGCCGGGGCCTCGCCTGCCGCCAGCATCCGCTTGGCCCGCTCCAGCCGGATCCAGCGCAGATAGGTCGCCGGTGCCGCGCCATAGCGGCGGGTGAAGGCGCGGGACATGTGGAAGCGGCTGAGCCCCGCCACGGCGGCGAGGTCGTCGGCGGTGACGTCGTCGCCGAGATGGGCGTGCAGATGGTCGCGCACCCGCGCCAGCGCCGCATCGGCGGGCCGGGACAGATCCGGCGCCGGCGCTCCGGCCTGGCGATGGGCCAGCCCCACCACCATCGCCGCCAGCGCCTCGGACCGCGCCAGCGTCGCGCCCGGCTCGGCGAAAGCGTCGACGGTGCGGGCGATCAGCGCCGCGAGGACCGGGTCCTCGGACAGGATGTCGGGGAAGGCCAGGGCCCAGGGCGGGAGGATGCCGGCGTCGTCGAGCACGGCCGCGACCGTCTCCGGCGCCACATAGAGCATCCGGTACAGGAAGCCCTCGGCATTGGTCGCGTGCCCGTCATGGATCTCGGCCGGGTTGAAGGTGATGACCGATCCCGGCCGGGTGCGATGCGTGCCGCCGCGGCAGAAGAAGCTCTGCGATCCCGCCTCGGTCAGGCCGATGGCATAGGTCTCGTGCGCGTGCCGCTCATAGCAATGGGCGGTGAAATGGGCGCGGAACCGCTCGACGCCGAAGCGCCGGTCCAGCCCGACCGTGACCCATTCGCCGCTGTCCATGGCCACATGTTAGGCCGCGCCGGGGGCCACCGCCACAGCACGATCGTACAAGCCGGGCGGCGGCTTGATTCATAGCCTGGGCATCGAATTTTGAGTCGTCATTCCCGCGCAAGCGGGAATCTCTTCGGAATCCAGAGAGATCCCCGCTTTCGCGGGGATGACGGAAGATGGATGGAGCATGCATGCGGTTCGACACCAAGATCGCCGTCGCCCTGCGCGAGGACCTGCCGGTGTGGCAGAAGCTGAACGTCACCGCCTTCACGGTCAGCGGCCTCTCCGCCACCCGGCCGGAGCTGGTCGGCGCGCCTTATGAGGACGGGTCGGGCAACCTGTATCTGCCGATGTTCCGCCAGCCGGTGCTGGTCTTCGCCGGCACGGCCGAGGCGCTGAAGGCGGCGCATGCAAGGGCGCTGGCCCGCAACATGCGCATCGCGATCTACACCGCCGAGCTGTTCGCCACCGGCTATGACGACGCCAACCGCGCCGCGGTCAAGGCCGTGCCGGGCGAGGCGCTGGACCTGGTCGGCTTCGCCATGCATGAGGACCGCAAGGATGTCGACCGCGTGCTGAAGGGCCTGTCGCTGCATCCGTGACCTAATCCTCCCCGGCCGCGTCCGCCGGCGTGCCGAGGCTGGAGACGCGGGCGTCGAGCTTGCGCAGCAGGCGCCGCAGCATTTCGCGCTCGCCGGGCTCGAAGGCGGCCATCAGCTCGGCCTCGATCTCCTGCGCCAGCGGCACGATCGAATCGTAGATCCGGCGGCCGGCGGCGGTGAAGCCGAGCTGGATCAGCCGCTGGTCGGCCGGGTGGGTGCCACGGCTGAGATAGCCGGCCGCGATCAGCCGGCTGACCGCCCGGCTGACCTTGGCCTTGTCCATCGCCGTGCGCTCGCAGATCTGGTTCGAGGACAGCGGCGCGTAGCGGCCGACCATCGCCATCACCCGCCATTCCGGGATGCTGAGCCCGAAGGAATCGGCATAGCGCCGGGCGAAGGTGCGGCTGACCCGGTTGCTGACCACCGACAGCTCATAGGGCAGGAACGCCTCGAGATCGAACTCTGCCCGCACCGCCTGGTCCCGCATCGCCGGCCTCCCCGCCCACTTGACATTCGTTTCATATGAAACGAGATTGGCTTCCGTTCAAGTCAGCCGCCTGCCGCGAGGAAGCGCGCGGCCGATGGAATGTCCGACCATACGCGAGGGCGCGGCCGCGGCAAGCCCGGCGCAGGGCGGATGGCCGGATCAAGCGACCAAAGGACGAAGGGAGGATCCATGACCACCACGATCGCGGAGCGCGTGCGCCTGCTGTTCGCCAGCGCCGTCGGCACCATCATCGAGTGGTACGACTTCTTCATCTTCGCCTTCTGCGCCGTGCTGGTGTTCGACAAGGCCTTCTTCCCGGGCGAGGACCGGCTGGCGGGCACCATGGCTGTCCTGGGCACCTTCGCCATCGGCTTCCTGGCCCGGCCGCTGGGCGGCATCCTGTTCGGGGCGCTGGGCGACCGGATCGGGCGCAAGAACGCGCTGGTGGTCAGCCTGCTGATGATGGGCGCCGCCACCTTCGCCATGGGCCTGCTGCCGACCTACGCCACGGCCGGGGTGCTGGCGCCGATCCTGCTGGTCGGCTTGCGCGTGCTGCAGGGCATCGCCGTTGGCGGCGAGGCCACCGGCGCCCTGCTGATCGTCGCTGAATCGATGCCGGGACGGCGGCGCGGCTTCTGGACCAGCTTCCCGATGATCGGCGGGCCGGCCGCCAATGTCCTGGCCGCCGCCACCATCGGCGCCCTGACCGCGCATTACGGCGAGGAAGGCTTCGCCGAATGGGCTTGGCGCCTGCCCTTCCTGTTCTCGATCGTGCTGGTGCTGCTGGGCCTCTGGGTCCGGCGGCGGGTCGAGGAATCGCCGGTCTTCGCCGAGCTCGCCGCCAAGCGCCGCGAGGTGCCGGCGGCGCCGCTGGCCGAGGCCGTCCGCAGCCACTGGCGGCCGATGGGCCAGGTGTTCCTGGTGAAGGCGGCGGAGAACACGCTGTTCTACCTGTTCACCACCTTCTTCCTGGTGCTGGTGGTGCAGTTCCTCGGCCTCGCCCGCGGCGTCGGGTCGGACGCGCTGTTCTGGGGCTCGATCCTGGAGGTCGCGGTGATCATGGCGGCCGCGTGGGTCTCGGATTTGGTCGGCCGGCGGCCGGTGATGCTGCTGGGCCTGGTTGCCGGCATCGGCGCCAGCGCGCTGCTGTTCACCCTGCCGCCCGGCACGCGCCGGAGACGGTGCTGCGGGTGACGCTGCTGACCCTGACCTGCCACGGCATCATCGTCGGCAGCATGTCGGCCTGGTTCACCGAGCTGTTCCCGACCCGGGTGCGCTACACCGCCATGTCGGTCAGCTACCAAGTCGCCTCGGTGGTCGGCGGGTCGGTGGCGCCGCTGATCGGCACCGCGCTCTTGGGCTGGACCGGCACGCCGCAATCCGTCGCAATCTATGCCGCGCTGATGGCGGTGCCGGGCATCCTGTGCGTGCTGCTCTCGCGCGAGACCCGCGGCGCCGACCTGGCGGCGGTGGAGGAAGGCGGCGGCACCAGCCCGGCCGCACAGGTGCTAGGCCCGTCACGTTAGCTGGCGCCTACAGCGCCCGTGCCCGGTCCCGCAGCACGAATTTCTGGATCTTGCCGGTCGAGGTCTTGGGCAGCTCGCCGAACACCACCGTCTTCGGGCATTTGAAACCCGCCAAATGCTGGCGGCTGAAGGCGATGATCTCCTCCGGCGTCGCTTTGGCGCCCGGCCGCAGCGTGACGAAGGCACAGGGGGTCTCGCCCCATTTCTCGTCCGGCCGCGCCACCACCGCCGCCTCCAGCACCGCCGGGTGGCGGTACAGCACGCCCTCGACCTCGATGGTCGAGATGTTCTCGCCGCCGGAGATGATGATGTCCTTCGACCGGTCCTTCAGCTCGATATAGCCGTCCGGGTGCATGACGCCGAGGTCGCCGGTGTGGAACCAGCCGCCGGCGAAGGCCTTGGCGGTGGCCGACGGATTCTTCAGATATCCCTTCATGGTGATGTTGCCGCGCATGAACACCTCGCCCAGCGTCTCGCCGTCCGGCGGCACCGGGGCCAGGCTGTCGGGGTCGGCCACCATCAGCCCCTCCTGCACCACATAGGGCAGGCCCTGGCGCGACTTCAGCCGCGCCTGCTCCCCCGCCGGCAGCGCATCCCATTCCGGCTTCCAGTCGCAGACCACGGCCGGGCCGTAGACCTCGGTCAGGCCATAGACATGGGTGACCTTGATGCCGAGCCGGGCCATGCCCTCCAGCACCGTCGCGGGCGGCGGCGAGGCCGCGGTCATCATCTGCACCGACTGCGGGAAGTCGCGCCGCTCCCCGGCCGGAGCGTTCAGCAGCATGCCCATCACGATCGGCGCGCCGCAGAGATGGGTGACGCCGTGGTCGGCGATGGCGGCGTAGATGTCGCGCGCGGCCACCCGGCGCAGGCAGACATGGGTGCCGGCCATCGCCGTGATGGTCCAGGGGAAGCACCAGCCGTTGCAGTGGAACATCGGCAGGGTCCAGAGATAGACCGGATGGTGCGGCATCGCCCAGGTGACGACGTTGCCGAGGGCGTTGAGATAGGCGCCGCGGTGATGGGTGACCACACCCTTCGGGTCGCCGGTGGTGCCGGAGGTGTAGTTGAGCGCGACGGCATCCCATTCGTCGCCCGGCATCATGCCCGCATAGGCCGGGTCGCCCTCGGCCAGGAGATCCTCATAGGTCAGGCCGCCGACCGGCTCGCCCGGCACCGCCGGGTCGACGATGTCGACCACCAGCGGCGGCGCGTCGAGCTGCGCCAGCGCCGCCCGCACCACCGCGGCGTATTCGCGGTCGGCCAGCAGCACCCGGGTCTCGGAGTGGCGCAGCTGGAAGGCGATGGCCCCGGCGTCCAGCCGGGTGTTGAGGGCGCACAGCACCGCGCCGGCCATCGGCACGCCATAGGTCGCCTCGAACGCCTCCGGGATGTTCGGCGCCATCACCGCCACCGTGTCGTTCTTGCCGATGCCGCGGTGCGAGAGAGCCGAGGCCAGGCGGCGGCAGCGTTCCGCCGTCTCGCGCCAGCTCCGCTTCACCTCGCCATAGACCACCGCCGTCCGGTCCGGATGGGCCAGGGCGGCCCGGCCGAGGAAGGAGATCGGCGTCAGCGGCACATAGTTGGCGGCGTTGCGGTCGAGATCGGTGTCGTAAGTGTGCGGCATCGGCGGGCCTCCCTGTGCGGAGACATTCTGGCACCGCCCAGTCTCCGGCGGAACGCCGGGATCGGGCTCCGCCGGCCGCGCCCGGCGGTGGCCGGAACGCGACACCGGCCTCGCTCCCGAGAGCCTGCGGCGCTAGGCTCAGGGAAAGCAAGGGTCCGGGAGGACGCCATGGGAGCCTATGCCGAGGCCTATCGCCGCGCGCTCGCCGACCCGGAGGGGTTCTGGGGCGAGGCCGCCGCCGCGATCGATTGGGACCGGCGCTGGGACCGGGTGCTGGATGACAGCAACGCCCCCTTCTTCCGCTGGTTCTCTGGCGGCCGTCTCAACACCTGTTTCAACGCGCTCGACCGCCACGTCGCCGCCGGCCATGGCGACCGGGTCGCCCTGATCCATGACAGCCCGGTCACCGGCACGGTGCGGCGCTTCACCTATGCCGAGCTGACCGACCGGGTCGCCCGCTTCGCCGGCGCCATGCGCGGCCTGGGCGTCGGCGCCGGCGACAGGGTGGTGATCTACATGCCGATGGTGCCGGAGGCCGCGATCGCCATGCTGGCCTGCGCCCGGCTGGGCGCGGTGCATTCCGTGGTGTTCGGCGGCTTCGCGGCGCCGGAGCTGGCGGCGCGGATCGACGATTGCGAGCCGAAGCTGGTCGTCTCCGCCTCCTGCGGCATCGAGGTCAGCCGCATCGTCGCCTACAAGCCGCTGCTCGACGCCGCCCTCGGCCTCGCCAGGCACAAGGTGCCGGCGACGGTGGTGCTGCAGCGGCCGCAATGCGAGGCAGCGATGACGCCCGGCCGCGACCACGACTGGGCCGAACTCGAGACGGCGGCCGACCCGGCGGCCTGCGTGCCGGTGGCGGCGACCGACCCGCTCTACATCCTCTACACCTCCGGCACCACCGGCCAGCCCAAGGGCATCGTCCGCGACCAGGGCGGCCATGCCGTGGCCCTGGCCTGGAGCATGGCCGCGATCTACGGCGTCAAGCCCGGCGAGGTGATGTGGACCGCCTCGGATGTCGGCTGGGTGGTCGGCCATTCCTACATCGTCTACGGGCCGCTGCTGGCCGGCTGCACCAGCGTGATGTACGAGGGCAAGCCGGTCGGCACGCCCGACGCCGGGGCCTATTGGCGGGTGGTCGAGCAGCATGGCGTGTCGGTGCTGTTCACCGCGCCGACCGCCTTCCGCGCCATCAAGCGCGAGGATCCGGAGGGCCGGCTGCTGGCCGGCCGCGACCTGTCGAGCTTCCGCGCCCTGTTCCTGGCCGGGGAGCGCTGCGACCCCGACACGCTGGGCTGGGCCGAAAAGCTGCTGCAGGTGCCGGTGATCGACCATTGGTGGCAGACCGAGACCGGCTGGCCGATCTGCGCCAACCCGCTGGGTCTGGAGCCGATGCCGGTGAAGCCGGGCTCTCCGACCCGGCCGATGCCGGGCTGGGACGTGCGCGCGCTGGGGCCGGACGGGCGGGAAATGCCGCGCGGTGAGATCGGGGCGCTGGCCTGCCGGCTGCCGATGCCGCCCGGTGCCGCGCCGACGCTGTGGCGGGCCGATGCTCGCTTCCGCAGCGCCTATCTCGAGGAGTATCCGGGCCACTACAAGACCGGCGATGCCGGGCTGGTCGACGCGGACGGCTACGTCTTCGTCATGAGCCGGGTGGACGACGTCATCAACGTCGCCGGCCACCGACTGTCGACCGGGCAGATCGAGGAGGTGCTGGCCGGCCATCCCGATGTCGCCGAATGCGCGGTGATCGGGGTGGCGGATGACCTCAAGGGCCAGGTGCCGCTGGGCTTCCTGGTGCTGAAGGCGGGAGTGGCGCGGCCGCACGAGGCCATCGCGGCCGAGGCGGTGCAGCGGGTGCGCGACGGCATCGGCCCGGTCGCGGCGTTCAAGACGGCGATGATCGTCGACCGCCTGCCGAAGACCCGGTCGGGCAAGATCCTGCGCGGCACGATGGCCCGAATCGCCGATTCGCTTCCCTTCGCCGTGCCGGCGACGATCGACGATCCGACGATTCTCGATGAAATTCGTGTGACCTTGCGGCGATCGGGCTATAATCGCGGGTAACGTTCCCGTTTCCACTTGGTCTAAGCCCCGAACGGCAAGCCCCCAGAAATATTACATTTTTAAGATCATTTAGCGCTCTTGCGATTCAGCGCGTCCCGTCGGCTGCCGGCGAACAACTGAAAACCCTTCAAAACAAAGGGTTTTTCTGACCCAAACGAGTTCTTGACGCAGCGGCAAAAGCGCTCTTATCGTCGCGCAATGCTCGAGTTGAGCAGGCGAGGCTTCAAAAAACGAGGGCCGCAGAAAGCGGCCCTCTTTTTTTGTCTCTGCGGCTCGGGAAGGGGGCGCTGCCGCGGCGGCGGCGCCCCTTCCGGCCCGTCAGGCGGCGATCTGCTTCGGCGCCTCGCCCTGGCCGACCGCAATCTTCACGGTGCGGGGCTTCTGCGCCTCCGGCACCTCGCGGACCAGGTCGATGTTGAGCAGGCCGTTCACCAGCGTCGCGCCGCCGACCTTGATGTAGTCGGCCAGCTGGAAGCGCCGCTCGAAGGCCCGGCCGGCAATGCCGCGATGCAGGAAGACCCGGCTCTTCTCCTCGTCGTCGGAGGTCGCCTTGGCGCGGATAGTCAGGGTGTTCTCGGAGGTCACGACCTCGAGGTCGTCCTCGCCGAAGCCCGCCACCGCCATGGTGATGCGGTAGGCATCCTCGCCGGTCTTCTCGATGTTGTAGGGCGGGTAGGACGGCGCCGCGGCGTCGAACTGCGGCGCGGAATCGAGCAGCCGCGACAGGCGGTCGATGCCGATGGTCGAGCGGAACAGCGGGGAAAGGTCGAGAGTACGCATGGATATCCTCCAGTGAGCGATACCTGAGCGGCGCACCATCATGGTCGCGCCGCGGTGAGCGATCGTGGCGACCCCTTCTGGGCGCCGCCACGACCTGTATCTGGGGAGGATGAAACCCGGTTCAAGGGGCGCTCCGCGGCGCCCGACCAAGCGAAACGGCCGGTTACTGCGCCGTCCAGCCGCCGTCGACCGACACGCTGGTGCCGGTGATCTGCTCCGCCGCGTCCGAGCACAGGAAGGCGACGGTGCCGCCCAGCTGCTCCGGCGTCACGAAGGTCATCGACGGCTGCTTCTCGCCCAGGAGCTGACGGGACGCCTCCTCCTGGCTGATGCCCTTCTCGGCCGCGATCGCGCTGATCTGCTTCTCCACCAGCGGCGTGCGCACCCAGCCCGGGCAGACGGCGTTGCAGGTGATACCGTTGCCGGCATTCTCCAGCCCGACCACCTTGGTCAGCCCGATCAGCCCGTGCTTGGCCGCGACATAGGCCGCCTTGTGGGTCGAAGCCACCAGGCCGTGGGCCGAGGCGATGTTGATGATCCGGCCCCAGCCCTGCTTCTTCATGACCGGCACCGCCGCGGCGATGCCATGGAACGCCGCCGACAGGTTGATCGCCAGGATCGCATCCCACTTCTCGGCCGGAAACTCCTCCACCGGCGCGGTGAACTGGATACCGGCATTGTTCACCAGGATGTCGACCCGGCCGAGCTTCTCGACCGTGGCGGCCACCAGGCCGCGCACGGCGTCGCCCTTCGACATGTCGGCGCCGTCATAGACCGCGCGCACCCCGTGCTCGCGCTCGATGCCGCTGCGGATCGCCTCGATCTCGCCGGCATCGCCGAAGCCGTTCAGCACGATGTCGGCGCCCTGGCCTGTCAGCACCCGGGCGATGCCCAGCCCGATGCCGCTGGTCGATCCGGTGACGATCGCAACCTTGCCCTTCAACATGGGTCCGTTCCTTACGATGACGGGGAGAAAAGTCTTCGAGGGCGCCTCAGCGCTTGAACAGCGCATCCACCGCCGATTTGTGGCTCTGCTTGCCGGCGATCACGCCGCGGGCCCGGACGATCTCGGCCTCCAGCTCGGCGACATATTCTTCGAGCTCGGCGATCGAGAGGCCGTCGAGCGGCTTCGGGGGCGCCTTGCGCAGGCGCGGTTCGAGGTCTTCCGGGTCCATCGGCCATCTCCTTCGGCAGCGGATGGACAATCCTCGCGGGCGGCGCGAGGATCGGCAAGCCCGGAGCGCAAGCGTGCCGGAGCGCCTACACTGTCGACGGGCGACCTTAGGCCGCTCCATCCGACGCCCGGATGACGGCCGAGTGACAATTCGGTCATCATCCGCCCATTCCCGAGACGGAAGCGTGAGCCGATGACCAGCGCCCTCCCAGAGACCATGACCGCGATCGTGATCCAGGCCCCCGGCGGGCCCGAGGTGCTGCAGCCGGCGACCCTGCCGGTGCCGTCGCCCGGGACCGGCGAGATCCTGATCAAAGTCGAAGCCGCGGGGGTGAACCGGCCCGACGTGCTGCAGCGCCGCGGCCTGTACAACCCGCCGCCGGGCGCCAGCCCGCTGCCGGGGCTGGAGGTCGCCGGCAGCGTCGCCGCCATCGGCCCGGGGGTGACGGGCTGGTCGGTCGGCGACCCGGTCTGCGCCCTGGTCGCCGGCGGCGGCTATGCCGAATTCTGCGTCGCCCCGGCGCCGCAATGCCTGCCGATCCCGAAGGGCCTGTCCGCGGCCGAGGCGGCGGGCCTGCCCGAGACCCTGTTCACCGTCTGGACCAATGTGTTCGAGCGCGGCCGGCTGCAGACCGGCGAGCGCTTCCTGGTGCATGGCGGGTCGAGCGGCATCGGCACCACCGCGATCCAGCTGGCCAAGGCCTGGGGCGCCATCGTCTTCGCCACCGCCGGCAGCGCCGAGAAGTGCCGCGCCTGCCGCGACCTGGGCGCCGATGTCGCGATCGACTACCGCGAGCAGGACTTCCTGGCCGTGGTCAAGGAGAAGACCGGCGGCCGCGGCGTCGACCTGATCCTCGACATGGTCGGCGGCGACTATGTCGCCCGCAACATCGACGCGCTGGCGGTGGACGGCCGGCAGGTCAGCATCGCCTTCCTCAAGGGCTCGAAGGTCGAGATCGACCTGCAGAAGGTGATGGCCAAGCGGCTGACCCTGACCGGATCGACCCTGCGGCCGCGCAGCGTCGCCGAGAAGGGCGCCATCGCCGCGGCGCTGCAGGCCGAGGTCTGGCCGCTGATCGAGGCCGGCCGGGTCAGGCCGGTGATTCACGCCACCTTCCCGCTGGCCCAGGCGGCGGAGGCGCATGCGCTGATGGAATCGAGCGCGCATGTCGGGAAAATCGTACTCCTCGCTTGACTCGGGCGCGCGACATCCCTAGGTCGAGCACAGTGGGCGGCGCCGCGCCGACCCCGCTCCCCTCCCTTAAATACGAGTGCGAGAGGACAGGTCGGCCGCCCCGGCCGGTCGCGGCGGGATCGCTTTGCGCAGAGGAGTACGCGAAGAATGAACAAACAACCCCTGATGCCGAAGGCGACCGCCGTCTGGCTCGTCGAGAACACATCGCTGAGCTTCGACCAGATCGCCGCCTTCTGCGGCCTGCATGAGCTGGAGATCCGGGCCATCGCCGACGGCGAGGTCGCGATCGGCATGGTCGGGCTGGACCCGATCGTCAACGGCCAGCTGACCCAGGCGGAGATCGATCGCTGCCAGGCCGACCCGAACGCCCGGCTGCGCATGGCGGTGTCGGACATGCCGCAGCCGGTCGCCCGCTCCAAGGGCCCGCGCTACACGCCGGTGACCAAGCGCGGCGACAAGCCGGACGCCATCGCCTATCTGCTGAAGGAGCATCCGGAGCTGTCGGACGCGCAGATCTGCAAGCTGATCGGCACCACCAAGCCGACCATCCAGGCGATCCGCGACAAGAGCCATTGGAATTCGCCGAACCTGAAGCCGCGCAGCCCGGTGATGGTGGGTCTTTGCTCCTATCTGGAGCTGGATGCCGCCCTGACCAAGGCCCGGGCCAACCTGCCGCCGGGCGCGATCCCGACGCCGACCATCAGCTTCGACGAGGACGCCGAGGAAACCCAGGAGGACTGAGGCGCGACTCGGTCTCCACAAACGACAAGGGCGGCGCCCCCCGGCACCGCCCTTAGGATTCGGAGATCCGTGATCTCTCCGTCAGGCGTGATCCAATCGCGCCATTTCATCCTTCAGTCTCAGCTTTTCCTTTTTCAGCCGTACGATCTCGAGCTCGTCGGGTAGGGGGCGGTGGACCGCGTCTTCCAATGTGCGATCCAGGGCGGCGTGCTTGGTCCGAAGCGCTTCAATACGCTCTGCGACAGCCATCTCTCGCTCCTCTGTTGAAAGCTGGACAGTGGTTCAGCCCCTCCTCTTTCCCATATGTTACGCCCCGATGGCGGTTGCAAGTCAACGTGGCATCTATTCCTGTTACGGATGCGGGACAATCGGTCGCCCTGTGCAATCCGCCGCGTCACGGACGTGAAATTTCCTTAACGCGACGGTTTCCGACTCCTTCCACCGCTTCGCTCGGCTAGTCTTGTGCAGCGCACAACAGCGAGGATGCAGGCAATGGATGCCGAGACCGTGCGGAAGACCGCCTTCGCCATGCCGCTGACCAGCCCGGCCTTCCCGCCGGGCCCGTACCGCTTCGTCGACCGCCAGTACTTCATCATCCGCTACCGCACCGACCCCGAGGCGCTGCGCCGGGTGGTGCCGGAGCCGCTGGAGATCATCGAGCCGGTGGTGAGCTACGAGTTCATCCGCATGCCGGATTCGACCGGCTTCGGCGACTACACCGAGAGCGGCCAGGTGATCCCGGTGCGCTACCAGGGCCAGACCGGCGGCTACACCCACCAGATGTTCCTGAACGACCATCCCCCGATCGCCGGCGGGCGCGAGCTGTGGGGCTTTCCGAAGAAGCTGGCCCAGCCGACGCTCGCGGTCGAGACCGATACGCTGGTCGGCACGCTGAACTACGGCTCGATCCGCATCGCCACCGGCACCATGGGCTACAAGCACCGCACCCTGGATTTGGCCGCCGAGGCCAAGGGGCTGGGCGCGCCGAACTTCCTGCTCAAGATCATACCGCATGTCGACGGCAGCCCGCGGATCTGCGAGCTGGTGCGCTATTATCTCGAGGACGTGACCGTGAAGGGCGCCTGGACCGGCCCGGCGGCGCTGGACCTCTATCCGCACGCCTTGGCGCCGATCGCCGAGCTGCCGGTGCTGGAGGTGCTGTCGGCCAAGCATCTCGTCGCCGACCTGACGCTCGGCCTCGGCACCGTCGTGCACGATTACCTCGCCTGACAGGCGGGAGGAGAAGGCTGAATGCGTGGCGTGAAACGGAAGCAGGCGCGCAGCGCCCCCGGCCATATCGAGGTGCCGCCCTACGACGTCGTCGCCCTGGTGCTGCAGGGCGGCGGCGCCCTCGGTGCCTATCAGGCCGGCGTCTATGAGGGGCTGCACGAGGCCGGCATCCGGCCGACCTGGCTGGCCGGCATCTCGATCGGCGCGCTCAACACCGCGATCATCGCCGGCTCGCCCGAGGCGCAGCGGGTGGACCGGCTGCGCGAGTTCTGGGAAACGATCTGCGCCGTCCCGGTCGAGTGGCCGTCGAGCGAGGGCCTGGCGGAGGCGCTGCCCTTCGCCTTCGACACGCGCTCGGTGCACAACGCCGCGGCGGCAATGCGGGCGCTGTTCCAGGGCCAGCCCGGCTTCTTCAAGCCGCGCTTCCCGCCGCCTTACCTGTCGCCCTTCGCCGGCGACGCCGCCACCAGCTTTTACGACACCAGCCCGCTGCGCGACACGCTGCTGCGGCTGGTCGATTTCGACCGGCTGAATTCCGGCGACATCCGGGTCAGCGTCGGCGCGGTCAATGTCCGCAGCGGCAACTTCGTCTATTTCGACACGACCGAACGGCGACTGGGGCCGGAGCATTTCATGGCCTCCGGCGCCCTGCCGCCCGGCTTCCCCGCGGTCGAGATCGACGGCGAGTTCTACTGGGACGGCGGCGTGGTCTCGAACACGCCGCTGTCCTACGTCCTGTCGACCGAGCCGCGGCGCGACACCCTGACCTTCCAGGTCGATCTGTGGTCGGCCAAGGGCCGGATGCCGGACGATCTGATGGAGGTCTCGAGCCGGCAGAAGGACATCCAGTATTCCAGCCGGACCCGCGCCATCACCACCTATATGATGCAGATGCAGAAGATGCGCCAGGCGCTGCAGCGGGTGATGGAACGGCTGCCGGAGGAGGCGAAGCAGGACCCGGAGATCAAGGCGATCGCGGAGCTGGCCTGCCATCGCGCCTACAACATCGTCCACCTGATCTACCAGTCGAAGGCCTATGAGGGCCATTCCAAGGACTATGAGTTCGGGCTGGACGCGATGCGCGAGCACTGGCAGAGCGGCCTCGACGACATCCGCCGCACCCTGGCCGATCCGCGCCGGCTGGACCGGCCGACGCCGGAAGATGGCGTGGTCTCCCACGATGTGCACCGGCAGGACCGGTAGCGGTCCACCCCCGCATCCGCGATAATGCCGGCGGATGGCAGGGGGTTTTGCGATGCACGGACGGGTCGCGGCGCTGTGGCGCTATCCGGTCAGCTCGCTCGGCGGCGAGCGGCTGGAGGTGTGCGCCGTCGATGCCACCGGCCTGGCCGGCGACCGGGTCTGGGGTCTGGCCGACCCGGACAGCGGCGAGACCGCCTTCCCGGAGAGCAAGCGCCGCTGGCGCCCGGCGCCGCAGATCCGGGCCCGGGGCGGCGCCGACGGGCTGCGGCTCGACTTCCCGGACGGCAGCAGCCTGCCGGCCGACGCCGCCGGCGATGCCCTGGCCGCGCATTTCGGCTTTCCCGTCCAGGTGCGGCCCCACGCCGCCGACGCGGCCGAGACGGCGACGGCCGGACCGCTGAAGCCGCGCTACGAGCGCCACCCGATCCACATCCTGACCACCGCCTCACTGGCGGCGCTGCAGGCGATCCTGCCGGACAGCGCCATCGATGTGCGCCGGTTCCGGCCGAACCTGGTGCTCGACCTGCCCGACGCCGAGGGCTTCGCCGAGACCGGCTGGATCGGGCGGCTGGTGGCGATCGGCGCGGTACGGATCCGCATCGTCGATCCCTGCGTGCGCTGCGCCTTCACCACCCTGGCCCAGAGCGGCCTGCCACTCGACCCCGCCGTGCTGATGGCGGTCGCCAAGCGCAACGCCACCCATCTCGGCGTGCTGTGCACGGTCGAAGCGCCGGGCGAGATCCGGGTCGGAGACCCGGTGCAGGTGCTGGATTAGGGCCGGAGCCCGCGAGGTGCCGAGACTGGACCTGTCGCCTTTGGGCGGTTCGCGGTCCATCGCTTGAGCGACGCTCGCGACTGGAATGCACACCAAAAGCGGCCCTTCGACCAACCATGCGGGTTCAACAGGCGCATTATTTCGGCAACCCGGCTTTGATCAGCCCTTCCCGGAGGTGCTCCCGGTCCTCCTCGCGCTCGAGCAGGATGCTGGTGCGAAAATATTCGTTGATGGAGAACGCCGGGTTCAACCGCATGACCTTAGCCGCCTGCTCCTGCGCTTCCGTTTCCTGCCCGAGTTGGGCGTAGCAGGCCGCCAGCCGCGCCCGCGACCATTGCCAGGGGTCGAGCAGTCGCCTGAAGGCCTGCGCCGCCTCAGCGTACCGGCGGAGGGAATAGAAGGCGACGCCGAGGTTGGCATTGTACCAAGTGGGATGGAATGGGTTCAGGCGGATCGCCGCCTCCATCCACCCGAGCGCATCGGGGCGACCCCGCAGAACCAGCAGATACCCCATCTGTATCAAGCTATCCGCATCGTTCGGATTGAGGTCGATCGATCGCCGCAGATGGTGTTCCGCTGCGTCATGGTCGCGACTGTACAGGTAGATATTGGACAGCAAACGGTGGCAGCGGCTCTCCTGAGCATCCAGCTCCACAGCGTGCATGCCGAGTGCGCGCGAGGCTGCGAGCACCTCGGCCGGCGCGGAGGCATAGCCGCACATCGCGACGCGGACGGAAGCCAAGTAGGCATGCGCGACGGCGTACTGAGGATCGAGCTCGACCGCGCGCTCGAACATTTCGCAGGCTTTCTGGTTATCGTCTGCGGCGTAGCCTCGGAAGTGGGCAATGCCGCGCAGCAGGCAGTCATAGGCCGTGAGATTGTCGGTCGGCGTCTGCGCCGATCGCTTGAGACTGGCGTTCTCGATCCGGCCGACGAGTGTGGAAACGATCACTTGCGCGACTTCGTCCTGCACCGCGAAGACATCGCCGAGGCTGCGGTCATAACGCTCGGCCCAGACATGCGCCCCGGCCGCCGCCTCGACCAGCTGGGCGGAGATGCGCACGCGCTCGCCAGCTCGGCGGACACTGCCCTCGAGCAGGTAGGAGACACCGAGCCTGCGACCGATTTCCGCAACGTCGATCGGCTTGCCGCGAAAGGCGAAGGAGGAGTTGCGAGCGATCACGAACAGCGAGTGAAAACGCGCCAAGCCGGTGATGATGTCTTCGGTGATGCCGTCGCTGAAATAGGTCTCTTCCGGCTGACCGCTCAGGTTGTCGAAGGGAAGGACGGCAATGGAGGGCTTTTCGGGCAGCGGCAGAGGCATGGCATGCGCGGCCGCCACCGTCGCCTCCCCCCAACGGAAGACTCGGACCGGCTGCGCCATGTTTTTCAGCTCGCGTTCGCCGATGTCTTCGAACGCGACGGAGGACTTGCCGGCTAGCTGCTTCCACACTGTGTCCGAGATGCAGATCCCTCCTGGATCGGCCAGT